>CALCNF010000738.1 GCA_937897815.1 uncultured Pseudomonadota bacterium
CGGAGGTCGAACCGCAACCGGGATAGCCGCGCGAACGGAGCCGCGCACCTCGATCTGGTGTCCTTCCCCGTCGCCTACCAGCGTGTAGGGCGTGTCTGCGAGCAGCCCCTTGACCACGGGCACCGAGGCCCACATGCCACCCGGAAGGATGAGATCGAGATCCCGTACGTTGCCAAACACCGACGGGCCGCACCCATCCTCGCGCGCCGCGCCGTCCATGTCTCGGGCACCGGCGCCAAGGGAGAGTCCCTTCGCCATGAGCTCGAGCTTCAGCCACCCCGGATTGGAGTGGATCTGGATGGGCGGACTCATCGCTCTAGATACCTCTTCTCTTCCTCCGACCAGGCGAAGACCTTGTGCCCAAGCACGGCCTCCTCCTGGGCGTCGAGGACGACATAGTCCACGCCGGGATACAGGGGCCCGTCGTCAAACGGGGAGCGCGCGTCCTCTTGATCCTTGTCCGAGAAGTACGCGCCGACCCGACAGTGGCTGTGAACGATCGCCACGATTCGCTCGCCGTCGCTCTCCGCCTGAGCCAGGAGCCGGGGATCAAGGAGATAGGCCTGCTCGGCGGTCCTCGGGTACATCTCCGGATCCAGCTGGTGGTACTTGTCCTGGAGGTTGTCGGCGAGGACCGCGCGGCCACCCGACGCTCCCGCGACGATTAACGCGCAGCACTCCTTGGGGAACCACGAAGCGGCGTGGGCGTAGAGCGCCTCACGAACCTCCGGCTGCTCCATATAGGTCACTGTGTCGCTCATGCCTCCCCCTTCACCCCGACGGCCACCAGGACCTTCAGGGCGGCTTGCGCACCCTGCAGACGAGAATCGGAAGGGCCGAGCTCAAGCCGATGCCTGCACTCCCCGCCGCTCTTTACCCGAACCTCCGGGTTCAGATCGGCCCAGGTCTCTGAGTAGAGCTGACGTAGGTCCGCGCCGACGACGATCTCCCCGACTCCAGCGGCCACAAGGTAACGAACCGCCTCCTCGGCGGCCGCTCCCTCGCCCCGAACCTCCACAGAGGTCCCGAGGAGCCTGAGCTGGCCTCGGGCACCGACCTCGTCGAGGAGGACGTGGCGCGCGTAGCGCGTGGCCTGGTCAGAGGAGAGCTTCATGGATCAGCCGCCCGCGATGGCGGGCACGATCTGGAGCTCCGCTCCTTCACCCAGCGGAGTCTCAAGGTTATCCAGGAAACGAATGTCCTCCTGGTCCGCGTAGACGTTGATGAAGCGTCGAAGATTGCCCTGGGCGTCACAGATCTTTGCTTTGATGCCCGGATGAGCGGCCTCGAGGCCATCGAGAGCCTCCCGGACGTTCTGGCCTGCCACCTCGATTTGGTCATTACCGCCGACAAAGCGTCGAAGTGAGGTCGGGATCTTGATCGCTACTGACATGGAATTCTCCTGTGTGGATGGGGTCATAAAGTGAAATGAGGATGCGGTTCTCTGGGCGCAGGCAGTGCACCCTTCGCGAGCCGGTACTGGGACGTCTCGGGTGGTCCCTCGAAGGCCATCGACGGTCGTGATGTAGCCTGCGGCCTCATCGGGTCGATCACCGAGGAGCCCCAGGGCGCGCTGAACCTGAAGGTGACCTACGAGACCCGCCATGGCTCCGAGGACGCCCGCGCCTGCGCAGGTCATGACCTCACCGGGCTCCGGTGGGCCCTCGAACAGGCAGCGAAAGCAGGGGCCTTTACCGGGCTGAACGCCCATGATCACGCCCTCGAAGCGAATCACTCCACCGAGAACCGCGGGCACACCCTGGGCCACGGCCTGATCATTGATCGTGAACCTGGCTTGGGGATCGTCGGTCGCGTCGATGACGACGTCCACGCCGTCCAACACTCGCGACACATTCGTCGCGTCGAGGCGCGTCGCCTCGACCTCCAAAGACAGGTCTGGAAAACGCCTCTCCAGCCGATCACGCGACGCCTCCACCTTGAGGCGGCCGACGTCGCTGACTCCGTAGAGCACCTGCCGCTGCAAGTTCGACAGCTCCACGCGATCGTCATCCACGAGACGGATCCGGCCGACGCCCGCCTCGGCCAGGCCGAGAAGGACGGGGCAACCGAGCCCGCCCGCGCCCACGACGAGCGCGCGTGTATGTGATCGATCGGTCATAGAGAGGATCCTTAGCGAAAGTTGACTATGTGAGTCAACAATATCAACAAAGGATTTTTACGACCCCCCTCGCGGCGCGATGGAGACCGCCTATCTGCGCCTCTCGCCCTACTTCTCGCCCTTCGCTTTCAGGATCTTGGCCTCGAGCTGATCGAAGTCGATCATGAACCCGTCGACGTAGAACGTTGGGGTCCCCTCAATCTCGAGCCGCTCCGCTTCCGCGAAGTCTCGGTTGATGATCAGCTCGATCTCAGGCGACTTCTTGTCCGCCTCGTAGCGCTTCATATCGCATCCCGCCTCCTTGGCGATCTCGTCGATGCGCTCGGGCGTGAGGAGATCTTGATTGGCGAAGAGGAGCGCGCCGATCTCCCAGAACCGCCCCTGGCGATGAGCGGCCATGGAGGCGATCGCCGCTGGACGCGCCATCTCGTGCTGCTCCA
>CALCNF010000739.1 GCA_937897815.1 uncultured Pseudomonadota bacterium
TAGGCCACGGGGAGGCTGCCGAGTCCCGCTGTGAGCACGCGACCCTCCGTCTCGAATCGCTTCGGGGAGTTGAGATCACCGCGGAACCACATGGCGACCGCCGAGGGGGGTCCTACTGTCGGAACCTCTTCACCGACGCTGATGAGGTCGGTGACGCCGTCTCCATCAAGGTCCGCGAGGATAGCTCGGTGGAAGAAGAGGTCGGAGCCTGACTCCACGATGTCATGGCGGATCCAACCGGCCGGGGTCTGCTCCATCCAGAGAAGAGCACCACACGGGCCAGCCGGAAGGAATGAGCAGACGAAGAATCCGGCTCCAATGAAGACATCGGTGTCTCCATCATTGTCGATGTCTGCGAGGGTGATGTCGTTGGGCCACAATGTGGACTCGCCGGGGGCGATGAGGGCTTCTTTCGACCAAGCATTCAGCGAGTCTCCCTGCGTGTAGATGGAGACACCGTCTCCCTCGATGGTGGTGCCGTTGACGCGGCCCAGGTGGCTGACCACGAGATCCTCGCGTCCGTCCCCGTTGATGTCGCCCACCGCGGCGAACGCCGGGCCGCCGGCCTCGTCATCCACGGTCAGGCGGGAGAAGCGCACCGCGAGGTTGTGGTTCGTCGCGATCCACTCCTGCAGTCCGACCTCGGGTCCAGAAGAGCTGTTCTCGGCCTGCTCGCAGGCCACGAGGAGGAGTGCAGCAGCACAACATCCGACCAGCGCTCGACTCATGAATCCCGGCTTCATAGCGCGTCTCCGTCGCCAACGACTTATGTCGTCGCGCGATGCGTATAAGTGCGCCTGAGAAGTGCAGACCCACGCGCGCCGCGGTCTACACCTCTCAGGCAGCGCAGATGGACCTTCCACCTTGCGCTTTGTAGAAAAGCAAACAGTTGAACGTTTGACTTCCGAGGCCCCTTCTAAGGGTCCAGCCCGGGGGTGTCAACGAAAAACTACCAGCGGGTAGGATTATTTCCTGATGAGCGTTCGCGAGGTGTTGGGCTCGTTGAATTTGAGCCGCACCCGATCGACCTGAGTGAGCCTCTTTTGACTCAGGAGCCGCCGCAGCAGGAGGTGGTCTGCTCGTCAGGGTCGTGTCCGTGATCATGTCCGGAATGATCGTGTCCGGAATGATCATGACCGGAATGATCGTGACCGCCGCTCGACGGGAGCACCTGGGCGAACTGCTCGCGAGGTCCGATTCGCAGGACAGACCAGGCAAAGGCGACGCACAGGGCCGCCAGGGAGAACTGGTGCAACAGGGAGTCGTGGGCGGGATGACCCTCGGAGAGCGGTGAGGCGAGCGCTCCGTCGAAGTAGAGGTCGGTCGCGAAGCCAACTCCCATAGCGCCGACGGCCACCGCCGCGCCGAACAAGAGGGCCGTCCGCCGACCATGGAGACCCGACAGGACACCGTAGGTCGTCATATTGGTCGCGGGTCCCGTGAGCAGGAACGCGATCCCTGCGCCCGGTGAGACGCCGTGCATCAGGAGGATCGCCACGATGGGCGTGGCGCCTGAGGCGCACACGTAAACGGGCATGCCGAGGAGGGCGAACAGAGGGACCTCCAGGCCATACGGCAGCTCACGAAGCCATTGGGCGTCGAGAAGTGGGTTCGCGATCGCGGCGATCGCCAGGCCCGTGATGATCCAGGGCATGGTGTCGTCAAGCAGGTCCTCGTACCCGTAGCGCAGCCCGTGAATGATTCGCTCGCGCCGAGAGGCGTAGGTCTTCGACACCTCGGCTTCCTCCGGTGGGACCGCGTTGGAGTCCATCCAGCGGCTGACCGCCATGGCGACGAAGACGGCCACGACCGCCGCACAGATCAGGCGAGCGATGGTCATCTCCACGCCGAGCAGCGGGAGCGAGACCAGCAGAGCGTCCACGCCCAGCTCGGGAGTCGCGACGAGGAACGCCAGGGCCGCTGCGGGGGGCGCACCTCGCTTGGTGAGGCTCTGATACAGCGGCACGACCCCACAGGAGCAGACGGGCAACGGGAGCCCAAAGGCCATGCCCTTCACGGCCTGGCCTGTCGCGCCGCCTCGCCGAAGCCAGTGAACGGCGTTCATGGGCATCAGGACCTTGAGGAGGCCGCCCGCGAGGAAGGCGAAGAGAAGGGCGGGCGCGCTCTCGAGGGCGAGCATATAGAAGGTGTGACCGACTCCATCGCCGGCCTCGGGGTGCTCATGGGCGTGCCCGACCAGGTTCACACCGACCAGCATCAGCCCACACACGGCTCCCAGGAAGCCCGAGGTGTGAAGCCCTGCGCGCTCGATGGTCCGAATGAAGGTCGGCCGGTGGAGCACCACGTGAATCAGCGAGCCCGCGATGAGCGCCTGGAAGACGGCGAACATCGTCATGGGGATCATCTCCACGCTCGCCGGGCCAAGACTGTGGCCAGCGATCGTGAAGAGCGAGAGCATGGCCAGCAGGCCAAAGGCGGTGCTGGCGCCGCGGGCCGGCTGAACGATCGACCAGAGCGCCAACCCGACCGGCAGTCGATGGAGGAGCACGCCCAGGGAGAGCATGCCCAGCTGATCCATCGAGTGCTCGTGGCCCGCGTGAATCGCCCCATACGCCTCCTCGGTCAGCGCGATGCCGTCGAGGAAGGCGTGAATCGCGAGCCCCGAAAGCGCGAGCACAAGGAGCAGCGGCTTCGGGTCGCCACCACGTCCAGCGCCGAGCACCGTGTGCTCGGCCACCATGGGGATGAAGAAGCCAAGGAGGGCCGCCCCGACCGCCCATGAGCCCCCATAGGTGATGCTCTCGGGCAGCAGGTGGAGCGCGACGAGTCCCCCGATGGCGACGAGAACGAGGCCGTCCAGGAACTCCTCGACGTGGCGGTTCTTACCCAACAGGCTCAGCAAGCCTGGCCCGATAAACAGGGCGATGACGCTCGCAGCCAGGATCATTCGGCGTCTTCCAGGTCCATAAAGCGCATCACGGTCTCGTTGAATCGCTCCTGCTGATCGAACGGAGTGCCGTGCCTGCTGTCTTCAAAAATATCGAGTCGCGCGTCGGGCATCAGGGGGACGTAGGCCTCCTTCTCCGAGAGCGGCGTGTAGTCGTGCTCCGCCGCGATCACGAGGGTCGGCGCCTCGATGGTCCCGATCCGCTCCTGAACCGACCACTTTGGCAGCGTGGAGAGCACACCGAGGTACACGGCTGGTGTGTTCGTCGAGTAGCGGTCCATCACCAGCTCGCGGAGCGCCTGCTGATCCTCGCGCGGGAAGAGCCGTCGAGCGATGACTCCTGCCATCCGCTCCATGCCCATGAAGCGCACGACGAGCTTTCGAAGGACCACCTCAAATCGCTTGCGGAGCGTGTTCGCCAGGAAGCTCGGCTGCGTGTTCACCAGGATGAGGCGCTCCACGCGGTGGGGAACATCGACCGCGATCTGGAAGGCCGTCGCGCCGCCCATGGAGTAGCCGACAAGCCGAAACCGGCTCACGCCAAGGTGATCCAGGACCGCCAGGGTGTCGGCGGCGAATCGCTCGACGGAGAACGGCCCACGATCTCGGCTCGAGCGCCCGAAGCCTCGAAAGTCGATTGCGATGACCCGATATCGTTCGGCGAAGATCGGGATCTGGAGCTCCCAATCTCGGGTCGATGAACCGAATCCATGAAGAAGGACGAGCGGTTCGCCCTCTCCGTGCTCCTCGTAATAGAGGTCAGCGCCGTCTACGTGAAGTGTCGCCATCGCTTTAAGGTATGTAAATCAGGGCGTAGTTGCCGTTGAA
>CALCNF010000740.1 GCA_937897815.1 uncultured Pseudomonadota bacterium
CTGGTGGGCGTTAGCGATGGTGTCTTTGGAGACATGGAGCCCATGTGTCTGTTCGGCGACTCCCGCTCAGCGCCCGTAGGCGTCCTATCGCAGCAGGGAACCGTCCTGCGCTGTCGCGCCTCTGTGATCGGCTCCGAGGAGCCTGGCTCCATGAGCTTCGGATACGGAAACCTCGACCTCTTCGCCGACCTTGAGCTTCGCGATCTGAAGACCCATCTCGACGCGCGCTCGGATGGCCTGGCCAACCTGGAGACCCCGGAGAGCTCCATCGAGAACGTCGCGGGGGCCCAGTCGGCGCTGGATCGTCTCGATAGCGGGCTCGCCGCTGTCCGAGCGGAGCTCGACGCCCAATTGCTCCAGGTGAGCCCGGAGCTCCGAGACCGTGGACGTGCCCTGATCGACGAGCGCCTCGGCGCGACCTTCTCCAAGTTGGACGCGCACCGCGCCCAGATCGCCGAGCGACTGACGGATATGGAGATCGAGGACGAGACCAAGGCCTTCATCGCGGCTCATGTGCAGCCGCTGGTGCCGGAGCTCGAGGAGGCGGGTCGAGTGCGACCCAAGCCTGTTCGCGCCGAGATCGCGCGGGCTGAGCTCGAGACGCTCCTCAAGCTCAAAGGGCGCCGCGCCGCGCTCACCGGGCTGGTGGACAGCGAGCTTCCCTCTCGCTCGCGCGACGGCGCCGCGGCGAAGATCGATGCCCTCCTGGCCCACCATGACCGGGCGGTGGCGGTGCGACTCGAGGTCGTCTCTCACCTGGCTGTGGACCTGGAGGAGCGCGCGCGCATCAACGGAGTCGCCGAGGCCGCGACCCTGCTGTTGGCGAACATGACCGTCGAAGAAAAAGCTCCCGAGAAGGTCCAGCGACTCTACGACGGACTGATGGATCAGCTGGAGATCGTCTCGAACGCCCTCGCCCACGAGGAGCCCAACCCGGCGCTGGCCAAGCACGCCGAACAGACCCTTAAGCCCCTCGTCGAGCGAATCCAGGAGCAGCTCGATGACCTCGAGCCCTCGCTGCCCGCGAAGGCGCGAATCCAGGTGCTCGACCGAAACCTGGCGACCCTGTGGCGAGAAGCGAAGGCGAGCGATGAGCTCTGGCCGATCGTCGCTCTGGTCTCCGAGACGCTCCCGGAGGTCACCCGGCTGATCACCTCGACCGACGAGGTGGCCACGCAAATGCAGGCGATCCGACGGTGGACCGAGCTTCGGCAGGACACGCTCGAGACGATCCAGGCCGAGCTTCGCCTCGCGGATGACTCCGCGAAGCCCGACACCTTCCGTGCCGCGTTGCTGGCCCTACCGGCCGCCGGTAAGAAGGCGTCGAACGCCAGCGGCGCCCGTCTGGCCAAGCTCCTCAAGACCAACGGCTTCGCCTGGACCTGGCCGAAGGATCGACCCGGCGTGAAGGTCCCGCCCGTGGTTCACGTCCTCGACTGGTGGCGCGCCGCGAAGATTCGTCCGGACTATGACCCCGTCGTAGCCGCGTGGACGCGCTGCACCGACGCCATCGCGGCGGACTGGAGCGGTCAGCACACCTACCTCAAGGCGTGCAACAAGATCTTCCGCAAGCACGGAGAGAGCCCCGTGATTCGCGGATTGGCGGCGGACATCCACAAAGAACTCGAGGGTCTCCATGAGGCCATGAGCTTTGATGACTGCGTCGCGCTGCGATGGAAGCACCCGCGAGCCTTCTTTGTCCCCACGGTCAAAGGCCAATGTCAGATCATCAAGAAGCGGGAGAAGCGCCAGCGCGAGATCCGCAAGGTGAAGGCTGAGCTCCAGGAGTACGTCACCAAGAAGAACTTCCGTTACGCGCGGATGCTCCTGTCCAAGCTCCGCAAGGCGGGCGCCGAGCGCTGGGAGGTGGCGAACGCCTCGACGACCATCGACACCGCGGAGCGGTGGGAGAAGGATCGCAAGGCTCAGAAGGCGGCCGAGTCTCGGGCCAAGGCGCTCATGAGTCAGATGCCGACCATCGAGCTGGCCTGTCAGCAGGAGCGAAAGTCCTGGCGCCACGCCGACAACGAGTTCGTGCGGGCCGTTCGCAACGGTGAGGACGCGCTCGCCGATCGCTATGAGGACCGCAAGCAGCGATTCGTACAGCGCGGATGCCAGGCCAAGCAGAAGATGACAGAGGTCGTGGCGATCTACGGCAGTCAGAATCGACCGGTCGCCGCCGAGGCCCTGGTCGAGAACGGTCAGAGCTGCTTCCGATCCTGGAGCTGTGAGGAAGAGCTCGTCCAGAAGTAGGTAGGTCCCTGCCAGAAGCTCAGTCGTCCAGTTCTCCGGGGTACTCCTCGAACCCGATCATGGAGGGCTCGAAGTCGATACTCTCCACGGGTGTCTTGAAGCCCATGCGCCATGGGCGCGTCGAGTC
>CALCNF010000741.1 GCA_937897815.1 uncultured Pseudomonadota bacterium
AAGTTCATGGAGAGCTTCTTGCGGGAATCCGACCTCGATCGCCGTCGGGAGCTCATCACAGGCGCTCGCCACCGCGGTTCTGTGCCGGACGACGTGGCCCGTAACCTGCGGCGGGCCATTAAGGCCGAGAAGATCAACTGGCATGAGGACGAGGTCGCGCAGCTGGACACAGGGGGCGCTAGCTTGAAGCTTCACCTCCAGAGTGGGGACGGGGTCGAAGTGCAACGACTGCTGCTGGCCACTGGTTTTCGACCGAATCGCCCCGGGGGCGCGCTGGTCGACAACCTCGCCTCAGCGGCTGCCCTACCCTGTGCAAGTTGCGGATACCCGATTGTGGACAAGGCGCTCCGCTGGCACCCCCGCGTGTACGTCTCTGGTCCGCTCGCGGAGCTCGAGCTAGGCCCGGCGGCTCGTAACATCGCTGGGGCACGCCGGGCGGCAGAGCGAGTGGTGCAGGCTGTTCGGGGAAGCATGGGCTTCGCACCTACTCCTTGAAGTCGTGAGCCAAGCGTGTAACGAGAGACGTGCAGCGCCGCCTCTCCTTGCCCCGAGGCCAAGCGCCGCGAACGCCCGCAAGGAGCCCCCCATGGCCGCGCACAACTCCACTCGCATGACCCCGCTGCTTGAGGGCGGCGAGGACCATATTGCGGAAATCTCACGCCACCTCGACGCGCATGGCATCGCACATCACGTTTCCGAGGCGAAAGAGTGCAGCCCAGGCGGCTGAGGATGTCGCTATGAGCTCGCAGTTGCGGACTCCGACATTCCCCGCGCCATGGAGAGCTTTGAGGACTGGCAAGCGAAGCAGCAAGCGGCGGCGGAGCTTTCTAGACGCGAGCAAAAGGCCGCTGCCCGCAACAAGGCAAAGGCGAAAGCCCGGTCCCGAAAGGGCAAGAAGCGGTAATCGCGCCGAGCCAGGGCCGTCGTCCGCCGACAGCGAGGCCTTTCTCGGCACGGAGGCGGCTCTTAGGCGCTGAAGAGCTTCTGGGCCCGTAACAAATCTCGGACAGGTCTTGTCCTTTCAGGGTGAAGTTTGATATCTGCGCGCCCTCTGTAAAGCGAACCTGAACGTGAGGAGCTGAGTATGGCCAGCGATCTGCCCTTTAATCATTCGCGCTCCTTCCGCATGAGGCGGCTGCTGAATTGGCTCCCGATGGGGTTCGCCTACGCCTTCATGTACATGGGCCGCTACAACCTCACGGTAGCGAAGAGCGCCCTGGGCGACCTCATGACGAAGGCGGACTTCGGCACGATCTTCATGGTCGGCGCGATCACCTACGGCTGCTCGTTCCTCGTGAATGGACCGTTCATCGATCGATTCGGCGGCCGCAGGGGCATGCTGATCGGAGTGGCCGGCTCTGTCGTCGCCAACGCCCTGATGGGCCTGGCCTTGTATGGCGTCGTCCACTGGGGATGGGAGATGCCTATCATCCCGGTGTTTACGGTCCTCTATGCCATCAACATGTACTTCCAGTCGTTCGGGGCGGTCGCCATCGTCACGGTGAAGGCCCCCTGGTTCCACGTGCGTGAGCGAGGGACATTCTCGACCATCTTCGGGACGATCATCAGCGCCGGCATCTACTTCGCCTTCGACTGGGGCTTCGCGGTCGTGAAGGCGACGCGAGCGGGCGCGGCCGACGGAGAGCTGAGCGGGATCCCAGCGATGTTCGCGTCTATCTTTGGGCTGGGCCAGTCTGGGGTCGACGAGAACTGGATGATCTTCTTCATTCCTGCCCTTCTGATGGCCGCCATGTGGTTCATCATGGTCTTCTATCTTCGCAACTCACCGGGCGAGGCAGGCTATGACGACTTCAACACGGGTGAAGCTGCTCTGTCTGGAGATGGAGAGCGCCTGCCGGTCAAGGTCGCCATCACGAAGATTCTGGGTCACCCAGTCCTGCGCTTCGTGTGCCTCATCGAGTTCTGCAGCGGGATTCTCCGTAACGGAATCATGCACTGGTACACCTTCTTCGGTAAGGAGGTCGGCTTCTACGGCGACTTCGCCATCACGGAGAACTGGGGCCTCTCCCTGCTGATCTGCGGGTTGATTGGCGCGAACGCTACCGGCTGGGTGTCTGACCACCTCTTCCAGTCACGGCGCGCTCCCATGTGCGCGATCCTCTATGGGTTGATGGCGCTTGGCGCCGTCGCGCTCTGGATCGGCATCCCGGAGGTCGGCAAGAACAAGGC
>CALCNF010000742.1 GCA_937897815.1 uncultured Pseudomonadota bacterium
CAGCCGATGATCCGCGTACCCAGCGGAACGTTTCAGATGGGCTCACGCCCGGACGCGGTCGTGCGAGCCGAAGATGAGCTCCGTCATGAGGTGACGCTCAGCCAGGCCATCTATGTCGGGCAGACCGTGGTCACCCAGCAGTTCTGGGTCGCGGTGCAGAATCACAACCCTTCGTTCTTCCAGGGCGACAAGCTCCCTACAGAGCAGATCTCCTTCTTCGACGCCGCGCTCTTCTGCAACGCGCTCTCGGTCATGGAGGGGCTCGCGCCGGCCTACGACGTCACCGAGACGGAGGTGACCTGGATGCGGCAAAAAGGGGGCGGCTACCGCATGCTCACCGAGGCCGAGTGGGAGTACGTCAGCCGCGCCGGAACCGAGACCGCCTACTGGTGTGGAGAGGAGCTCACGAAGGTCCACGCGACCTTTGGCCGAAACCAGGGGGCGCGCACCTCGGAGTGGGATCTCTTCTCGCCGAATCCGTGGGGTCTCTACGACGTCCACGGGAACATCTGGGAGTGGTGTTTTGATGGATATGAGCGCTACGAGACCGGGGCTGTCATGGATCCGGTAAACGATCGGGACATCGAGGCCCGCGTCGCCCGGGGTGGCTCGTGGGCGTCCGAGCGCTCCGAGTGTCGATCCGCGACTCGCACCTCCTACTCCCCCTGGCATCACCACAACAACCTGGGCTTCCGCCTGGCCATCGACGCGACGGACGAGGAGCCATGAACGGTCTCCTCGCCCTGAGCGCCCTGCTCAGCGGCCTCTTGAGTACCGCGCCGCCCTCCGCGGCCCCCCTCTCCTTCTTGACCGATCTGGACGCCGCGCTCTCCCTCTCCGGGTACGAGAAGCGGCCCATCTACCTGCACCTCTCCGCGGACTGGTGCGAGCCCTGCAAGACCCTGAAGAACGAGGTCTACCCCCAAGCCGCTGTGCAGGAGCGACTCCGACGCTTCATTCGCGTGGACCTGGACGTGGAGTCCAAACGAGGGAAGCGCGCGTGGATGGACTACAAGGTCTCGGATCTACCGACGGCGCTCGTGATCCGCTCCGATGGGGCGTCCCTCGATCGGTTCCGCGTGATCGGCGTCCCTGAGGAGCCCGAGCTGATCAAGCTCCTCGATGAGGCCCTCGCGAAGACCCAGGCCCCTGAGGCCGCCGTCCGGGACCGGGACCCCGCGACGCCCGCGCCGGACACCCGGCCCGCCAGAGAGCGTTGGGGCAACTACCTGTGGTTCATCGGGTGCGGCCTGATCACCGCCTCCCTGTGGATGAAGTTCAAGCAGCGCTACCCGAGAGCGCCGACCGAATGACCGCGACGACCTCGTCCTGCATGGCCGGGGTCAGACCGGGAGCGATGGGGAGCGCCAGGCTGTCCTGGGCAGCGGCCTCGGAGGCCACAAGCGCGCCCTCGTGGTCGTCCCGGAAGCAGGGCTGCTGGTGGAGCGGCACGGGATAGTAGACCGCGCAGCCGACCCCGGCCGCTCTCAGGGCCTCTCGGACCGCGTCCCGTGCACCTCCGCCCACGCGAACGACATATTGGTTGTACACGTGGCGGCCGGGCCCCTGGACCGGCAGCTTGACGCGGTCGGTCAGCCCTGCGGCTTCGAAGCGCGCAGCGTACCCCTGGGCGTTGGCGATACGCGCCTCCGTCCAGGCCTCGAGATGCGGCAGCTTCACACGGAGCACCGCCGCCTGGAGCGCGTCGAGTCGGAAGTTCCCGCCCACCTCCTGGTGGTGGTACTGGGCGTGACCTCCGTGCTTGCGGAGCCGCCGAACCCGATCGGCCAGCTCCTCATCCCGGGTCGTGACCAGGCCTCCGTCTCCAAAGCCCCCCAGGTTCTTCGCTGGGAAGAATGAAAAGCACCCCAGACGACCGATGGAGCCGACGCGAGAACCGTCCCAGGTCGCGCCGATCGCCTGCGCGGCGTCCTCAATAATAGGCAGGTCGTTGGCGCAGGCGAGGTGACACAGGGCGGTCATATCCGCGCTCCGACCAAAGATATGCACGGGGATGATGGCCCGGGTCTTCGACGTGATGGCGGCCTCGACCTGCGCCGGGCAGAGATTCAGGCTCTCAGGCTCCACGTCCACGAACACGGGACGAGCCCCGAGACGCGCGACGGCCCCTCCTGTCGCGAAGAACGTGTAGGGGGAGGTGATGACCTCGTCTCCTGGGCCCACGTCCAGGGCCATCAGCGCCAGGAGCAGGGCGTCGGTCCCCGACGAGACACCCACGGCGTGCTCGACGCCGAGGTAAGCCGCCACCTCACGCTCGAAGGCCTCTACCTCAGGCCCCAGGATGTAGCGGTCCGCGGTGATCACGCCCTCGACGGCCGCCAGAAGCTCGGCTCGAATCGGGTCGTGGATCGCGGAGAGATCAACAAACGGTACGCTCACTGTGACGGTCCTCCGGAGCCAACGCGGCGAATCCCGTCGTCGCTCGCCTCATAGCGCGCGTCGCACTCAGGGCACTGCAAGCCCTCCCAGCCCGTATCGCCGCGCAGGGTGACCCCGCAATGGCAGGTCCAGCCGTGCTGGCGCGCGGGCACGCCCATCATGAGGGCGTGAGCGCGGACGTCCTGGGTGACCACCGCCCCAGCGGCGATAAAGGAGTAGGCGCCGAGCGACACGCCGCAGACGATGGTCGCGTTGGCGCCGATCGTGGCACCTCGGCCCACATGGGTCGTCTCGTACTGGCCTCGGCGGTTCACCGCGCTCCGCGGGGTCGAGACGTTCGTGAACACGCACGACGGCCCTAGAAAGACGTCATCCTCGCAGACGACCCCGTCATAAATGGAGACGTTGTTCTGAACCTTCACGTTCTTGCCCAAACGCGCCGTCCCCGACACGAAGACGTTCTGGCCCAGGTTGCAGCCAGCCCCGAGCACCGCGCCAGGCATGACGTGACAGAAATGCCAGACCTTGGTGCGGGGCCCCAGCTCGGCGCCGTCGTCCACGACGGCGGTCGGGTGGACAAAAGGGGCGTCGCTCATGCCTGGGCCGCCAACGAGATGGGCTGCCCACCTGACTCCAGGCTCTGTTGAGCCGCCGCCAGAACACGCAAGACCTCGACCCCTCCCACCCCATCGGTCAGGGGCTTGGACCCCGTGTCGACGCAATCGGCGAAGTGCTGACACAGGAGCGCCAGCGGCTCTTTCATGGCTACATGGGGGATGACGACATCCCCGCTGCGCAAGGTCAGCAGTTCAGCGTAAGAGGCGTAAGGCGGCGCCTGATCGAGCTGCTCGACCCCGTCCACGCCCTTGTCGTACACCCGGAGCTTCTCCGTGGCGCTCATGTCATCAAAGGTGACCATCTTTCGCGAACCCACGACGGTCAACGAGCGGTCCTTATGGGGGTCGAGCCAGGACACATGAATGTGGGCCGCTCGACCATCCGCGAAGCGCAAGGTCAAGAACACGACGTCCTCGATGCCGGAGCGCTGCTGCAGATAGCAAAACCCCTGGGCAGCCACCTCCACCGGGCTGTCACCCAGGAGGTGCAGAGCCACCGAAATGTCGTGGGGCGCGAGAGACCACATGGCGTTCTCGTCAGAGCGGACCTTGCCCAGGTTCAGGCGGTTGCTCGTCAGGTAGAGCACCCGGCCCAGATCCCCCGCTTCAATGGTCTCTTTCATCCAGCTCACGCAGGGATGAAAGAGCAAGAGGTGACCGACCATGAGGCGAAGGTCACGCTCGGCGGCCAGGGCGACGAGCTCCTCGGCCTCAGCCACGTCGAGCGTAATCGGCTTCTCCACATAGGCGTGCTTGCCGGCGAGCAGCGCTTCGCGGGCAACGGCGTAATGTTCGCCTGCAGGTACGGCGATCATCACCGCGGTGACGCGGTCGTCGCCGAGAACCTCACCGAGCGCGTCGGTCACGAGCGCTCGGGGGTAGGTCTCGCTCATCCGCGCTCGGATGGCTGGGCTCACATCACAAACGGCCACGAGACGACCGAGCCGCGCCACGTTGCGGACGAGGTTCTTTCCCCAATATCCGGCACCAATCACAGCGATTCCGCTCAACGCCTTGTTCCCCCAAAGCAGCTTAGGTGACGACCATACCACCGCGGTGGCGACGCGGACACCGCACCGCTCAGGGGCGCACTCGACGACCGCCGGCCAAGGGGCCGTCGTTGCCTTGAACGAGCAGCGCAGCCTATGCTGCCTCGGCTCGAACCACCTCAGCCTCTGAACACCGAAATTTGAATCTTCCTGGGAGGGAACTCATGCGGGCCACTCATACCGTTACGCTCATCGCCGCTTTCGCCCTGCTCGCGGTGCCCCTCGCGGCATGCGAGAGCAGCGAGGAGACCAGCACGGGCGCCACGCCGGCGGACGCGCACAGCTCCCACCGGCACGAACTCCACCAGTACCCCGACAGGACGGAGCAGGCAAAGCACGGGTATGGCCGCTGCCTCCGGCCACCCGTCTCGTCGGACGTCTGCGACTGGCCCGCCAACGCGCAGCGCTTCATGCAATCACTTGGGGTCGCGGGAAAGTGACACC
>CALCNF010000743.1 GCA_937897815.1 uncultured Pseudomonadota bacterium
CTCAAGTCGCACCTCCAGCCATGAACGCCCACGAGCCCGCCCCAGGCAACGATAGCGCAAGAGCGCTTCCTTCCCATCGGGGCGCTCGCAGACCCCACGCCCCTCCGGGCGCGGCCCCAGCCGGTTCTCCAGCGAGGCTTCAGCCAAAGCATCCCCCTCCACGACCGCCAGGTAATGCTTCTGCACAGCGCGTTGAGAGAACGAGCGAGTGAGTCGACTGGCCGCTTTGGAGGTCCGGGCGAACACCACGGCGCCCGACACATTCCGGTCGAGGCGGTGCACCAGGCCCAGATAGACGTTGCCCTTCTTGTCGTAGCGCTCGCGGATGTACTCGCGCGCGAGGTCCAGACAGTTCTCATCTCCAGCGATGGCCGCCTGGGTCAAAAGACCAGCTGGCTTGTTGACGGCGAGGACATGGTTGTCCTCGTGCAGCACGGGAAAGGAGACCATGGCCTAAGAGGACCACACCCGAGGTGGGTCCAACAAGAGCGACCATGAGGCCTCTGTGATCACAAAAGGGTCATGACGACTCGAAGGCCATGATGCGTATCCAATTTTTTTTTCGTGAAGTGACCCGCCGAACAGTCATCTCAGAATCCGATCCAATTCCGGGAGGTTACGACGAGCGATCTCTCAATAGATCCAATGAGATCCGGTTGAATGTGCAAATTTGGATACGCTTCTTCCCGGTTTCTTTTGACATCCAGATCCCGGCTGATCACCATCAATTTCAGGCGCGGGCTTCAACCCGTGTCCAGCCATCGAGCCGGGTCTTCTGGGGAGGGGACCCGGCGCCGATGATGGCGGTTAAACCTGTTCCACTGGGGAGGGAGGAACATGCAGGGCAGTCGTGTATCTGCGGGTCTGGAGAGGGCCCTTTTGGAGGCGGCCAACGCGCGCAGAGTCGGAAACCCGGAGGTCGGGCTTGAGCGCTTGGAGAGCATGCTCTCTGAGCTCCAGGAGACCCACACGGGATCCCGCGCGCCTTGGGTTCCGCTCCAACACGAGCTTGGCCTTTGCCACATGAGCCTCTCTGAGGTCGCGCAGGCTCGAACCGCGTTCTCCCGAGCCCTCGAGGCGGCGGGCGCGGACTGGCAGTCAGCCGACCCCGCCCGCGGGGCCCTCGCCCTCCTGGAGTTGATGGACGGTCGGGAGGAGCGCGCACAGGCACGCCTCGCCGGTCGAGGCAACGACCGGCAGGCGACCCTTCTATCCCTCGCGAGACTCCAGCTCAGCCAGGGGCACGCGACCCTGGCCCATGGATCCCTCGACCGCGCGGCCCATGCGCCGGGTGGCTCCCGAGAGTTTCACCCACCGATCTCAGCCCTACGCGCGTTGGTTCATCTGTGGGAGTCGGACGCAGAGCGATGCGACGCTCTCATGGCCGGCGTCGCCGAGCCGGGGGAACCGTACTGGCTGTTCGTCCGTATCCTCCAGCAGCGAGCTCTGTGGGTGACGAGCGGACACAGCCGACACCTGATTCTGGCCCTGGGCGCAGCCGAGGAGCTGAGCTTCATGACCACCCAGGGCCGCGCCGCTGAGCTACGGTCCGCCGCCTTGAGTCAACTCGCTCTGCTCTCCTCGATGACGGGAGAGATCCGCCGCTCCGTGGAGTTAGCGGAGGATGCCCTCGCGTCCCTGAGAGCGCTCTCGATCCCGGAGTGGCCTCGTGAGGCCGTGCTTCATGACCTCGCCTGCGTCTACCGCTCCGCGGGTGACCCGAGTGGTCACGCTCGGGTTCTCTCACGGCTCGATCGTCCACCCTCCGGTGTGTGGCTCGAGCGGCTCAGCAGGGTCACGGGACCGCGCGGTCGGGGCGCCCTCTCGTCGGCCGAGGAAGGACAGGCCGAAGGATCGGCGCTGTCGGCGATCGCCACGCAGCTCCTCCAGAACCAGACCTCGCCCCACGGCGCGCTGCTCCGAGGCCTGATGACGGCCACCGGAGCCCTGGGCGCCCGATGGCGCCAGGGCGCGCGCCTCATCGCGGCGGCGGGAACCGGGTGCACCCTCGAGGACGAGACGGGCTTCGAGTTGAGCCTCGCGGGCCAGGACACGGTCGAGCTGCTCGGATGCACGATGGAGGACACGATGGGCGTCGATCGAGACGGCCTGGAGGACCTGATCGCGGCGGCACACGAGCTCTCCCGAAACCAAGACAAGCTCGAGGCGCTCTGTGAGGCCCTGGAGCAGGCGACCGTTCGTCGGGACTCGGCCGTGCGAGCCCTGGAGCGAGCGCGCCGCGGCCCCGTCGCGGCCGTGACCGGCGGCACGTTCCCCGCGGTCGCCGGGAGCTCTCCCGCCATACGCGCGGTGCTCGATCGGTTGGGCCTGTTGGCGAGCACCTCAACGCCCGTGCTGATCGAGGGTCTCTCAGGCTCGGGACGCCGGCACCTCGCCCGAGCGCTTCATGGAGCGCTCGGGGGCATCCTGGGCGAGTGCCCGATGCTCGACATGAAGGTGGTCCCGCCTGAGACCATGCGCGACGCTCTGCTCAGCCTGGAGCACGAGGCCGACGGCGGCGTCTTCGTGGCGTCGAGCGCGGAGGCCATCCCGCCCGACACCCTCTCATGGCTGCTCAATCGTATCGAGACGGGGCAGCTGACGGGACGGCTTGTGCTGACCCTGGATATCGCCGCCTCTGGTCCTATCGCGGAGACGCTGCGTTCGGAGCTCGCTCACGGCCGCGTTGTCGTTCCAGCGCTGGAGGATCGCGTCGAAGACGTTCCAGCCATACTGGACGCCCTGGCCTTCCAGCTCGGCATCACGCCCGAGCTCATCGACAGCTGCGCGCGGCGGGCGCTCTCACGGGAGCGATGGCCTCAGCAGATCCGCACGCTGAAACAGAGGCTCGCCACGGCCATGGTTCGCGCTGCCGGAGGGGTCATCCGAGAGGAGCACCTCACCGAGCACGAGGCCACCGACGGGCCCGACCGAATGGCCCTGAGTCTGGACGCTGGCTACCACGACGCCATTCGCGTGTTCCGTCGTGATCTCCTGCGTCACGCGCTGACCGTGAGCGAAGGAAATCGAACCCATGCTGCCAAGCTGCTTGGTGTGCAGCGCACCTATTTTATGCGCCTGATTCGCGACCTCGGAGCGGACGATATTCGCCCAGCAGCGTGACGGATTTCCGAGTTGCGCGCTCCTTAGGCTGGTGCTAGAAATCCGCTCCACAGCCGGAACGGGGCCATAGCTCAGTTGGTAGAGCGTCGCGTTCGCAATGCGAAGGTCAGGGGTTCGACTCCCCTTGGTTCCACCACACCCCACAAAGGGCCGCTCATCGAGCGGCCCTTTGTGCGTCTCGAGGAGCGCCGCGCGGCGATCTGCGCAGCGGGATCGCTTTCAATCTCGCGGAGGGCGGCGCACGGCCGCTCACTCGAGAATGAAGACCAGCGGCCCCTCGGTCTCAGAGACCCTGGAGACCGTCCTGTACGTCGCGCCGTTGTAGACGACCTCGATCATCTCTCCAGAGCCGGCAGGAACGCTCACGTCGATCCCTGCCAGGAACGGAAGGCTCTCGAAAAGCGCGTCGCTCTGGAGGCCGCTCTCTCGGTCCCCGTCCACATCATAACCGAAGATGGCGATCGTAGACTGCTCGACAGGCGCGACGTCATCGGTGAGAAGCTCCATGCCATTGAGCGTGAGACTGTCTTTGCCGGCGACCATAGCTCGGTCACGACAAAAGAAGACCACCACCGCTTGGTCTTTAGATGTGGGGATCGCGTCGATCAGGAGCCCCACCAGCGAAGCCGGCGAGGGAAAGGCTCGAACATAGAGCAGCCGGTTGGCCCGCACGGGAGGAGCGATCACGTACGTCACATCCCTCATCGCCGGGTCGTCACCGTCGGTCGTGAGCTGGAGAGGAAACCCGGTTGGCACCTCGACGGGTCCCCAGGCACCATCGGAGCCAATGGGCAAGACCAGCTGCTCAGGGAGGCCTGCGTTGGAGACCAGCCCCGTCTCGGAGTCCAGGGTGTCGACGCGCACCACGCCGTCAAAGAGTTGGTTCTCTGCGAAGGTGAGGGCCTTGCCGCCCACCTGAATGGAATCTTGAGGTAACGGGGCGAGGACATCCGGCTCCTGCCCATCGTGAAGAAACGAGTAGAGGGCTCGAAACGAGGCCTCGCTCGTCGCGACGGCGTAGTGATCATCGACGACCAGGTCCAGGTTATGGGCTCCTGGAATGTCTCCCTGCTCTTCGATCACGAGGTCAGCAGACGACCAGAGGTTGAGCATCGGCACGGCGTCCTCGGGCCCCGCA
>CALCNF010000744.1 GCA_937897815.1 uncultured Pseudomonadota bacterium
CCGCGCGAGGAGCGGCTTAGGCTCGGGCCCTCACTGGAGGACATTCCCATGCCGACTCATCCCTTCCCACGCCCTCTTGGCCGCCTGGAGACCTTCACCATCTCCAGCCCGAATATCGCTCAGAATCTCCTGGGCGATCCGGGTGAGCGAGTCGTCACCGTCTACGTGAGTGAGGGCGCCGATGAGGTCGAGGGCGGAGTGCCCCTTCTGGTGGACCTGGTCGGGTTTACGGGCAGCGGCTTCAGCCACGTCGGCTGGAAGTGCTACGACGAGAACGTGCCCCAGCGCGTCGATAGGCTCCAGGCCGAGGGCCGCCTCGGCCCCTGCGTGGTCGCCCTGCCAGACTGCTTCACATCTCTCGGCGGCAATCAGTACATCAACAGCGTCGCCATGGGGCGCTGGGCCGACTTCCTGATCGAAGATCTGATCCCCGAGCTGGAGTCTCGCTTCCCGGTCCGCCCGGGCCGAGAGCATCGCGGATGCTTCGGCAAGAGCAGCGGCGGGTACGGCAGCCTGATACACGGCATGCGCTACGCGTCCAGCTGGGGAGCCGTGGCTTGCCATTCGGGAGATATGGGGTTCGATCGGGTCTATCTCCGAGACTTCCCAGCGGCGTGCGACGCCCTGAACCGGTGGGATGGAGTCGAGGGCTTCCTTCGGCACTTCGGCGAGACGCAGACCGTCGCGGGTAGCGAGCTGCACGTCATGATGGTGCTGGCCATGGCCGCGACCTATGACCCGGATCCGAACGCTCCCAGAGGTGTGCGTCTCCCGGTCGACACGAGGACCTGTGTGCTCGACGAGGAGGCCTGGGAGCGCTGGCTCAAGCACGATCCCGTGCGGATCCTCGAGGAGCGTTCCGCTCAAGAGAACCTGGCGAGCCTCCGCGGGCTGTACATCGACTGCGGTTCACGGGATCAGTACTACATCCATTACGGCACTCGGCAGCTGGTCGACCGACTCCAGCAGCTCGGAATCAACCACCGGTATGATGAGTTCGACGGCACCCACTCGGGCATCAATCACCGGATGGACGAGTCTCTGCCGTTCCTCTATGCCGCCTTGAGTTGAGTCACCTCAGCGTCGCATGCGCATCCGAGTACCAAGCTCGATAGACATGCGGAGCTCCTCGGCGGTCAGCGACTCCGGGAAGTAGCATCCCGAGATCTGGGCCTCGGCCATGGAGGCGCCCTCCAGGTTCGCGTCCCGGAAGTCCACTCCTCGAAGATCCGAGCTCCGAAAATAGCAGTCCTGAAGATCGAGCCCCGCGACGTTCAGCCCGCGTAGGTCGAGTCCCCGAAGCAGGGCGCCGCGGAGATCGACCTGATGTCCGGCCGCTCGGTAGGCGTTGAACTCCTCGATTTGCTCGTTCTGGAGCATCTCGTAGAGCTTGTTGTCCACGGCTTTAGGTGATTCGGACATGACGCCTCCTCGGTCGTGGCGGTGTCGTCATTCTAACCCCATTCCAGGATGTGCCTATTCCGTCGGCACATTTCTTCGCGCGCGGAGCCCTGATTTCTGGACAAGGCCCGGGTACGGGCGACGATAAGCCTAGGGGACAACTTCGTCTCCAGGGTGACCGGACAAGGCGATGTTCAAGAAGAAGAAGCAGAAAGACGACCGCGAGAGCATGAACGTCATGGTGGATGACGGCACCAACCTCATGAGCGGGACGATCCTGCACCTTGAGGAGACCAAGCTCGTCGTCGATTCCGAGATCGAGTTTGAGCCCGGCACGCCTCTGACCATCTTCCCGATGGGAGCGACGACCCCGGTGAGGATCTTCGAGCTTCGCGGCGAGGTCACCCAGACGCTCCCGGACATCATGGTGAGCGCCTACGCCAAGAATCGTTTTCTCGTCTCTGTCGCCCTCGAGGCGGCCAGCGACCAGGTCGCCATCCTACGAAACGAGATTGAGCGAGCCCGACCCGCATCGGATCGCCCGTTCACTGAGCCCCATCGAGACTCGCTCTTTCTGGAGCGCGCTGGGGGAGAGTAGGCGATCGGAGTGACTTGGTGGTCCGGCCGCGTCCTCACGATCGAGGCGATTGAACGAGCGGAGCTTGAGCAGGCTCGGGATTGGACCGTCTCCGAGACTCAGGTGCTCGGCCACAGCCTGACCTGGTGGCTCACGGCCGCCGCGGCCTCCAGCGTCGCGGCCGCGACCATGGCCCTCCAAGAGCTGACCATGCGGGAGTTGGGGCCCGAGGTCCTGGGTCCGTACCTGACCGTGCTCGTCGTCCTGAGCCATATGGCCGTCGGTTCCGCGGTCGGGCTGATGATCGCCGCGGCGCTCGCGATCGTGCGACGCCTCGGGTTCTCCTCGTGGATGGATCGTCGCCGCGAGCAGACCAAGCTCGCCCTGGGCTTCATCCTGGGTTTCATGCCCTTCCTCGCTGTCGTGGCCATCGTGGTGGTTCGAGGACTCGAGGTTCGTGCCCTCTCGACCCAGCTGGCCCTGCTGCCGGGTATCCTCATGTTCACAGGCTTGGTCGTCGCGCTGATCATGCTGCGATTGAAGCCGAGCGTCGTCACTCAGCTCTCCGTGGTGCTGACCCCTGCGCTCGTCCTCGGCCTGATGATCCCCATGGCCCCCGCCAACGTCGCTGGCGCGAGCGCGGTGCTTGAGAAGGGGCTCTTCTCTCGGATGGCCGTGCTCTCGGCCCGGGGCCTGTATGATTCCGACGCCGATGGGTACGCCAGCCACCTCTGCGAGCACGCATGCGATTGCAACGACGAGAGCGCGCTGATCCACCCCGGGGCCGCCGAGGTCACGGATAATGGGGTCGATGAGGACTGCGACGGCGAGGACCTGACGGCCATCGATATGCAGCGCTATGGGCTCTCCATGGGCCTCACTCAGGAGGAAGAGCCCGAGGCGGACGACGCCGACGAAGCTGGCCCGCCCGAGTGGCAGAAGCGCCACAACGTTCTGCTGATCGTCATGGACACGGTGCGGGCTGACCACCTGGGATGCCATGGCTACGCTCGCGACACCTCGCCGCGTCTGGACGCCTTCGCTTCCAAGGCCGTGCACTTCACCCAGGCTCGCTCTCAGGGCTCGATGACCCGGGAGTCCATGCCCGCCCTGCTCACAGGTAAGTACTTCGCCGAGGTGAGCCGTGTGGAGCAGAAGTGGCCCCACATCCTGCCGGACAACGAGATGATGGCAGAGATGTTCAAGGAGGCCGGATACCAGACCTGGGCCATGTCCTCCTTTGGCTACTTTGTCCCGTACTTCGGGTACGGACAGGGCTTCGACGAGTACGACGACAAGATCTCAAAGGAGGGCCGCGTTCACTGGCTTCGGACCTCTCATCGAGTCACGGACGGCACCCTGGAGGCCATCGACCGCCTCGAAGAGGATCCGGATCGGCCCTGGCTGGCTATGGCCCACTATGCCGATCCCCACTCGGGCTACATGTTCCACAAGGAGAGCCCCAAGTTCGGACCGTACGTCTACGATCTGTACGACCAGGAGATCTTCTACACCGACCTTCACCTCGGGCGCCTCTTCGACGGTCTCGAGGAGCGCGGGCTCATGGACGACACCATCATCGTGATCACCGCTGATCACGGTGAGGGCCTCAAGAAGAAGGAGGACCATGGGCACCTCTATCACGGGCAGACGCTGTACGATGAGCTGATCCACGTGCCGATGATGATCCACACGCCCTTCGCACAGCCCCGTCGTGTCGATCGCCCTGTGGCCGTGCTCGACGTCCTGCCGACCCTTCTCGAGCTCACGGGCGTGACGACCGATGTCCGGATGCGTGGCTTCTCCCTCAACCCCTATCTGCAGGGAGATGAGTCGTTCGTGCGACCGCCAGTGTTCTCTCAGAAGGCTCAGCCCAAATGGAAGGAGCTCGTCTCTGTGGTCGACTGGCCGTGGAAGGCCATCTGGAAGGTCCGAACGAATCACTTCGAGCTCTACCGTCTCGACCAGGACCCGCGCGAAGCGGCCGACCTGGCGTCCACCAAGCCTGAGCAGATGCGTGAGATGTCCAATCAGCTTCGGCTGTGGCGCTCAAGCCTGGAGCCACCCAACGAGTTCCGCTACGGGCGCTAGCGCCTGACTCTGGTGTTGAGGCGCGAGCTCAGTAGACCTTTCGGCACTCCGGAGGACCCGCGCTCTTGGGCACACCTTCAGGCGTCGTCCCGTGGGCGTAATACTCTCCTCGGACCTTGTTGCAGCAGAGCATGAAGCTCTGGCCCCCTCGAACACAGTCGTCGAATCCCGGGATCTGGCTGTTCACCTTCGCGGGTAGGCCTTCGCCCGTCTGGACGCCGGCCTCTGTGCCCTGGTCTCGCAGGTTCTGGCCCAGCGTGCAGGAGCCGAAGCCAGCGATGAGGAGCACCATGGCCGCTTTCCCCCACCGCGCCGAGCGGAAGATCATGATGATCAGACACACAGGAGCCAGGCAAGCCGCCACGGTGCCTACCGTGATCAGAATGTCGCCAAGATCGCCCATCAGTTCCCTCCCTCGCGCCTGCGCCGCGCTGGCTCAGCCCTCTACCGCGACCCGACCCGGGATGTCACTCAATTGCGCCCAGGCACGGGGTGCTCGGGCGCAAGGCCCCGAAGAGATCCCGTGAAGACCACGTGGCCGGAAGAACGCGGAGCTTGTCTCGCGCTGGAGAGCGTGGGCTGGGCCGATACGAGGCGCTGAGCTGGGGATCTGCGCGGTGATTGCTCTTGCCGGCGAGCTGGGAGGTGTCGCCGTGTAGGACGCTCCGCTCGACCCGCACGAGGGGAGGGTTGCTGCCCTGGAGGATCCACAGGATGGGCCCACCGCTGTGACTCAGTATGGAGCCGTCCACATGCAGAGAGGGCGGGCTCGGCGAGATGCCCGCTAGCTCGATGGACCACGCCGCCTTGTTGTTCGCGATCGTGCTCCCGAAGAGACGGAGTTGGGCGCCGTCGAGGACTCGAATGGGGGCGCTCTGCTCGTCGTCATTCTCCGCGATGAGGCTGGAGCGCAGGGTCACCTGTGCCCGTCCGTCCAGGAGCAGAGCGGACCCGCCAGCGCTCGAGCGATTGCCTACGATGCGGGTCTGATCGATCCGCACTCGGGCGCCCTTGGC
>CALCNF010000745.1 GCA_937897815.1 uncultured Pseudomonadota bacterium
AACCCCGATGAGGTCGTCGCCGTCGGCGCAGCTCTTCAGGGCGGAGCCATATCAGGAGAGGTCTCGGAGGTTCTCCTTCTCGACGTCACGCCGCTCTCTCTCGGCGTAGAGACTGGCGGTGGCGTATTCACGCGCATCATCATGCGCAACACGACCATCCCCACCCGCAAGTCCCAGATCTTCTCCACAGCAGAGAACAACCAGGCTGCCGTGACCGTCCACGTCCTTCAGGGCGAGCGCAAGATGGCCTCGGACAACCGCACCCTGGGACAGTTCAATCTGGAGGGCATCCCGGCCGCGCCGCGTGGCGTGCCGCAGATCGAGGTGACCTTTGACATCGACGCCGACGGCATCGTGAAGGTCTCCGCGAAGGACAAGGCCACGGACAAAGAGCAGTCCATCAGCATCAAGAGCTCGAGCGGGCTCTCTGATAACGAGATCGATCGCATGGTGAAGGAGGCCGAGGAGCACGCGGCCGAGGACGAGGAGCGACGCTCCCTCGCCGACCTTAAGAACGAGGTCGACAGCATGCAGTACCAGATCGAGAAGCAGCTGACCGAGTTCGCCGACAAGCTCGAGGACGACGACAAAAAGGGCCTCGAAGAGGCGATCGCTCAGGCCAAGGAGGCCGTGGAGGCTGGGGACAAGGAGTCCCTGGAGGCCGCCAAGGCTGCCCTTGAGGAGCGGGCTCACAAGCTGGCTGAGAAGGTCTACGCCCAGACGGCCGCAGACTCCGACGGTCCCCCGGGACCAGGCGCAGGACCCGCGCCCGACGCCACCGAGGGTGGGGCAGACGACGACGTCATCGACGCCGAGTTCGACGCCCAGTAGAGACGATGGAGATCGTCGCTCCCGTGGAGACGCTCGTCTTCCCGGGAGCGACCCCTCCTATCGCTCGTCAGCGGCCGCCAACAGGGCTCCGCTGAGCACCAGTCCTCGCGCCGCCTCAAAGTCCTTGTGAAAGGCGCGGTCCTCCGTGACCGGTGGGATCACGGTCGCCAGCAGGTTGCTCGCCCGCTCAGCGCCAGCGCCGGCCTCAAGACCTCGCTGTCGAATTCCCTCACGCGCGACCACGGCCTCGATGGCCAATACGTGGCCGAGGTGCCCAACCGCCACGTCGAAGTGGCGGGCAGACATCATGCCCATGGACACGTGGTCCTCGCGATCGGCCGATGTCGGTATGGAGTCGACGCTCTTCGGGTGCGAGAGCGTCTTGCACTCGCTGACCAACGCCGCTGCCGTGACCTGAGCCATCATGAAGCCGCTGTTCAGACCCGACTGGATCGCCAGGAACGGTGGGAGTCCCCTGTTCAGGCTGGGATCGACCAGCTGAGCGAGCCGGCGCTCCGCGATGGACGCCAGATCGGTCACGGCGATGGTGGCGAAGTCCAGGGCGGCGGCCACGGGCTGTCCGTGGAAGTTCCCTCCCGACTGGATGCGCCCATCGGGTAGCACGAGCGGGTTGTCGGTCGCGCTGTTCATCTCGACCTCAAGGACGCCGCGCACGAAGCCCAGGGCGTCGCGCGCCGCTCCATGAACCTGGGGCATACATCGCAGTGAATAGGCGTCCTGAACCTCGTTACAGTCCGCGTGGCTCTCCGCGATCTCGCTCTCCGCGAGCAGGGCGCGGAGATGGGCCGCGGAGGCGAGCGCTCCCGCATGAGGTCGAGCCTCCACGATCGCCTCATGAAAAGGCCCCATGGAGCCCTTGAGGGCCTCAAGCGACATGGCTCCCGTGACGTCCGCGGTCTCCGCGAGACGCTCGGCCCGGGTCAGGGCCAGGGCTCCGATGGCCAACATACCCTGGGTCCCGTTGATCAGGGAGAGACCCTCCTTCGCCTCGAGACGCAGGGGAGCCAGCCCGGCCCTCTCGAGCGCCGCGGCGCCAGAGAGAACCTCGTCCATGTATTCCGCTTCACCCTCTCCAATGATCACCAGCGCCAGGTGCGCCAACGGCGCCAGGTCGCCCGAAGCCCCTACAGAGCCCTTGGACGGTATCCGCGGATGCACCCCTGCGTTGAGCATCTCGATGAGCTTCTCCACGACCTCAAGGCGGACCCCTGAATATCCGAGGGCGAGCACGTGGGCGCGCATCAACATCATCCCTCGGGTCTCTGCGCGGCCCAGGTGGGTGCCTACACCGACCGCGTGGCTTCGAATCAAGCGATGCTGAAGCTCCGTGAGGTCATCATGCCCGATGCGCACCTCCGCGAGGGCACCGAAACCCGTGTTGATGCCATAGGCGGGCGGAGAGTCCGGCTCGAGGAAGGGCGCGACATGCGCTCGGGCACGGGCGATGGCCTGGTGTCCTTGTTCCCCGAGGCGCACGGGTGCGCGATCCCAGGAGACTCGGACCAGGTCTTCGATGCTCAGTCGGTCGCCGACGATTACGGGCGTGGTTTCCATGTTGCTCATGGTCGCAGAGCATACCCGTCACGAAGCGCGTGACAACCGCTCTACCCCGCTGATACTAGTGCGGCCCCAGCCCAAGGAGACCTGGCCTATGGACGCATCAACAGTAACGAGAGTCGCGCTCATCGGGGGGGACGGTATCGGTCCCGAGGTCACGGAGGAGGCTGTGAAGGCCATGTCCGCGGCGTGCGGTGGTGACGCGTTCCGGTTCGATCGTCTCCCTTACTGCGCGGACTTCTACCTTGAGACGGGCAAGAGCCTGCCAGAGGGCGAGCTGCTGCGGTTCAAGCGCGACTACGACGCGATCTTCCTCGGCGCGCTCGGAGATCCGCGCGTGCCCGACATGCGGCACGCCCGTGACATCTTGCTTGGCGCGCGCATGAAGCTGGACCTTTACATCAACAAGCGACCGGTTCGACTCCTGAAGGAGGAGCTGTGCCCCCTCAAGGGCCGACGGCGTGGTGATATCGATATCGTGCTCTACCGGGAGAACACCGAGGGCGCCTATGCGGGCATCGGCGGCACGCTTCACGAGGGAACCGACGACGAGATCGCGGTGACCGAGATGGTCGCCACCCGCCGTGGCGTCGAGCGTATCGTGCGAGCCGCCTTCGAGGACGCGCGCTCCAACGGCCGCGGACGGGTCTGCATGGCCTCCAAGTACAACGCCATCCCGCACGCACATGGGCTCTGGTCACGCGTGTTTCGTGCCGTGGCTACGGAGTATCCCGAGATCACGTCTACGGAGCGCTTCGCGGACGTCGTCGCCATGGAGCTCGTCCGTGACCCGACCCAGTTCGGCGTGATCGTCACGTCGAACCTCCTCGGGGACATCCTGAGCGACCTGGCCGCACAGGTGGTAGGTGGAATCGGCCTGGCCCCTTCGGCCAACGTGCATCCCGGCAAGGTCTCCCTCTTTGAGCCTGTCCATGGCTCGGCACCCGACATCACCGGCAAGGGCATCGCGAATCCGTTGGCGGCGATCCTCACGGGCGCGATGCTGCTTCGGCACGTGGGCCGGCAGGCCGACGCCAAGCGCATCGACGCGGCCGTGGACGCCGTGATCGCCAGCGGCCAGACCACCCCCGATCTGGGCGGCACCCTGACGACGTCAGCCGTAGGCGACGCTGTCTGCTCGTACCTTTAACCCGGCGCCCCCTTGGGGAGCCCCCCGGGGACATGCTATGAACCGCGCCAAACCCCTGTACGGCGCACCTAGGAGCTCCTGATGAACAACCTGGCTAAAGACCTCGTCTTCGTCGCGGCGAAGCGAACACCCTTCGGATCCTACGGCGGCGGCTTCAAGAAGCAGACCGCGACCGATCTCGGGGTTTATGCGGCTCAATCGGCCATGGAAGCCGGCGGCGTCGCGCCTGAGGACATCGACGCGGTGGTCTTCGGCAACGTGCTCCAGACATCGGCCGACGCCCTGTACTTCGCCCGCCACATTGGGCTCCGCTCCGGTGTGCCTCAGGAGGCCCCGGGTCTGACGGTCAACCGCCTTTGTGGATCGGGATTCCAGGCGGTCGTGAGCGGCGCGCTGGAGATCCTCACCGGCCAGGCCACGACCGTCCTGTGCGGCGGCGGAGAGTCCATGAGCCAGGCGCCCCACGTCATTCGAGGTGCGCGCTGGGGACTGCGTCTCGGCCAGGCGCCCATGACGGACGCGCTCTGGGAGAGCCTCTACGATCCCGTCGCGGATCTTGCGATGAGCGGCACCGCCGAGAAGCTCGCCACCATGTACGAGATCTCTCGAACCGAGGCCGACGAGTACGCGGCTCTCAGCCAGACGCGATTCGCCACGGCGCAGGAGTGCGGGTGGCTCGACGCAGAGTTGGCTCCAGTCACCCTGACCTCTCGCCGGGGCGACACGGTCATCGACAAGGACGAGCACAACCGTCCGGGCACAACCGTTGAGTCCCTGGCGAAGCTGCCTACCGCCTTCTCCAAGGACGGCGTGATCACGGCGGGCAACGCCTCGGGCATCTCAGACGGCGCAGGAGCGCTGGTTCTCACGACCGCGGAGCAGGCGAGCGCAAAGGGCTGGACGCCGCTGGCGCGGCTCGTCTCCTGGGGCGTTCACGGCTGTGATCCCACAACGATGGGGCTGGGTCCCGTTGGGGCCATCAAGAACGCGCTCTCCATGTCCGACCTCTCCTTGAATGACCTCGACCTGGTCGAGGTGAACGAGGCCTTCGCTCCCCAGTACATCGCCGTGGAGCGAGAGCTGGGTCTCGATCGCGAGAAGACCAATGTGAACGGCGGAGCCATCGCCGTAGGCCATCCTCTCGCCGCCTCGGGAGCCCGTATCACGGCGCAGGTGATCCATGAGCTCCGCCGCCGTGGCGCAGGTCTGGGCTGCGGTTCGGCCTGCATCGGTGGCGGCCAGGGCATCGCCCTGATCGTGGAGGCGGTCTAACGATGAGCGTGGGCGGTATGACCGAGGGCGAGATCATCTATGACTGGAATCGAATTGGCTTCGCCGGCCCTCTGACGGGGAACCGTGTACAGCTGCTCGATGAGACCCTCCGTGATGGCATTCAGTCTCCGAGCGTGGTGGACCCCTCGATCGAGGACAAGATCCAGATCCTTCGGCTCATGGATAACCTCGGGATTGACACGGCGGACGTGGGCCTTCCAGGCGCTGGAAAGCGCGCCGTTGAGGACGTGACGGCCCTGGTCGAAGCCATCCGCGATGAGGGTCTCTCGATCAAGGCATCGTGCGCCGCGCGCACCCTGCGCAATGACATCGAACCCGTCATCGAGATCAGCAAGGAGACTGGCGTCGATATCGAGCTCTTGACCTTCCTGGGCTCGAGCCCGATCCGAGCGCTGGCTGAAGCGTGGGACATCGATCGCCTGGAGCGCCTCACCAGCGAGGCCGTCGACCTGGGAGTCAAGGCTGGCTTGACGGTCTCGTTTGTGACCGAGGACACCATTCGGTCCTCGCCCGAGACCCTCGAGCGCCTGTTCAAGAGCGCCATCGACCACGGAGCTCGCCGCCTGATTCTCTGTGACACGGTCGGCCACGCGACGCCGCCCGGCGCCGCTGCCGTCGTCAAGTTTGTCCGCGAGCTCGCCGACGAGCACGACGAGACCATCGGCGTAGACTGG
>CALCNF010000746.1 GCA_937897815.1 uncultured Pseudomonadota bacterium
AGCCCGTTCTACTGGGCCAGGCGCTCCAGTGACACGCCTCGCTACGTGGAGAACCTGACCCACCGGGCGGTGTACATCATCCATGGCGACGCGGACGACAACGTCCCCATCAGCCAGGCCTACACCATGAAGGGCTACATCGAGCCCTACGTCACCGACCTGCAGTTCCACGTGGAGCCCGGAGCGGGCCACTGGTGGGACGGAGACAAGGCCGATGGCGCCGACTGCGTGGACTGGCCAGAGCTCTTCGCGACCATGGATGACCGACGGCTTGACCCCTGGGAGAGCGAGTTTGTCTTCGTCTCTCCGAGCCCCTGGGTGAGCCCGACTCACAGCTTCGTGACCGTCCAATCGGCGGCGACGCCCGCGGCCGACCTGCGGGTCACCTCAACCCAGGACGGGGATACGATCACCGTCACCACGGACAACGTCCGAAACCTGAGCCTGAGCGCGGAGGGCCTCAACGCCAACGAGGCGACCGTGGTCATCGTCGATGGAGAGAGCTACCCGGTCGGAGACGAAGACATCTGGGTCGGCCCCGCCGAGGGCAAGACGCCCGCGCGCTACGGGCCCGTCACCCAGGTCTTCATGGAGCCGTTCTGCTTTGTCTATGATCCGGCTGGTCCCGACGCGTACCGCCACTTCGCGGACTACATGACCTCGGGCTGGAACATCATCGGCAACGGTCACGCCTGCACGATCCCCCTGGACAAGGTCACCGATGCGATCCGGGCCGAGCGCAACATGATCTATCTAGGCGTCCCCGTCACCGAGGTGGACATCTCCCTCGACCTGCTCACGGGATGGGGCGACGAGAACGTGGCCGTGGGGGGCAACTCCTACGGTGGCGCGGCGTTGGCGGCCGTGTTCCCCGAGGGGGACCGACTCTCCGCGATCTACACGGCGACCGCGGGAGACGAGGCCCTGCTCTACCAGTTCCCCTTGTGGACGTCGCGCTTCGTCACCCCGGACTACATGATCCTGGGCGCGAATGGCGCCCTCGGGATCGGGTTCTGGGCTCCGGACTGGACCTTTGACGGGACGCTGGGTCAGTTCGCCAATTAGCTCAGTAGGTCAACGTCAAGACGGAGACATTCTCGCTGGTCGCGTCGGGTTCCGAGCCGGACAGGCCAGGCAGCGCCTGGTTGGAGACATAGTCACCGGTCCCGCTCACCAAGCGCGCCGTGATGGCGAGGCTTCGCTCTTCGCCTGTGGCGTCGCCGTAGAGGGCGGAGAGGGGAATGGAGGCCTCGAGGCCTGCCGAGTCCCCGATCACCGGACCCTCTACGAGCCAACCCAGGTCCGCGGGGTCCTCGAAGGACCGCCAGCCCGCGCTAGCGGCTGCGGGGTCCCCCTCCCCTGGCCAGTAGTCCGAGAGGTCCAGGCTCGCGAACCCGAGCTCGGCGCCAAACCCTGTGTCTGAGATGGTGAGCGAGCCGCCGAGCGCGGCGTCGGGTACTCCCTGCTCATCTACGATCTCCGAGGTGACGGAGATACCGGTCCCGGCGCCATAGTCCACGTCGATGTACACGACGATAGCGTTCATGGCTCCGTCCCCCTGGGACTGGCCTGCGACGCCCACGTAGAGCGTCTCGCCATCGATACCCGCGTAGAGGTTCTCCAGACGGTTCTGCGCCCCCCAACTGGACTCCTGGTCGTTTCCTGCCAGCTGGGTTTGAGCGGGCCAGTCGCCGAAGGCGCCATCAAAGCTGTGCATATAAGGAACCGTGAGGCTGGTGGAGCCCGCGGCGCAGTCCAGCGCCACCTCCACGTCACCGGGCAGGCGCTGCGGCGCCGCGAAGGTGATCGCTCCCGCCTGGAAGCCCGTCTCATCCAGGGCCACTCCGTCCAAGGTCACGGTGCACTCTGCGTCGAAGCCGACGCCCTGAAGCGCCACCATGGTCCCGCCCATGGGCGACCACATGGCGGGGGTCACCTCCGTCACCTTCACGGCGCTCGAAGAGACGTCCTCGGCGTAGGTAAACCCACCTGGGTAGGATGCCGCCGTGGCATCGGTGTTGGTCACGACGACGTCGACGGATCCGGCCGCGTGAGGGGGCGTCTCCACGATGATCTCCGTGGCGTTTACGCTCACAACGCTGGCCGCGATGCCATCAAACGTGACCTCAGCGCCGACCTCGAAACCAGAGCCCTGGACGCTCACCGTGTCACCGCCAAGGACATCGCCCAGGTCAGGCACCAGCAACCAGATCTCGACCTCGTCTCCGGGCTCGGGCGCCAGCTGGCAGTCACCGTTCACGCAGACCTCGCCCTCAGCGCAGTCCTCGAGCTCCTGACAGCCGACCGGCTGCTCCCCCGCGCACAAGACGACCGAGGCGTTCAGCACGACGCCCTTAGAGTCCAGCGCCTGGACCACGTCCAGGGGCGCCCAGCCCGATTCACAGTCACCGCTGGCCTCCACGCCCTCAAGCGCGGCGTCTCCCTCTACCTTGTATTCAATCCCATCATCCGCCGAGCTCTCTCCCATGGCGAACACGAAGACAAACTGCGCCTCCTGCCCGGGCTTAAGGAGCCCATCGTGGGTCCCCAGATAGCGCGAGTGCTCGTAAGTCAGCACGCCATCACCAGCGACAGCGTCCCCGTTCTCTCCGTTGTCGAGGAGCTGCACAGGGGTCCAGCTGTTCATGGTCCCCTTCACGAAGATCCCGTAGTCGTCGGTCGTAATGCTGCCCTGGTAATCAGGGTGCAATGCGTCGAGCGTGAGCATCAGGCGGAAGTCCCGATCTCCATGCTCGGCGATGGCCATCCCAGGCACGCTGATGGAGCCCGTCGCGCCCTCTTCGACTTCAATGGTCCCGTTCGGCCCATCCCAGATCCAGCGCATATCGCCGTTGAGCACGCCATAGGAGAGGGTGCGGGTCTGCTCGGCCAGGTAGCACACGGATGCTCCCCAGATGTTGTCCCCTGCGACGCTACCCTCGGGCTCGTTGCCGCCGGCCGATCGCGGCCCGTCGTCGTGGAGCGGAGGGTAAGGTCCCTCTTCCGGGAGCCAGGAGGTCGCGTACGCGAGCGTGTTCGTCTGCTCGTCCCACGCAAAGGAGCCGGTCCAGTAGAGATCCCCAGGTCCATAGGTCTTGTTCGCCGTGTCATCGACCATGAAGGTCAACTCGAGGGTTCCCTCACCGCAAGCCGCTGCCACGGCGCCGCCATCCGTGGCCGCCGCGTCGCTCGCTGCGGTATCGGTCACCGCGTCCGGAGACGCCGGGGCCGACGAGCTTGAATCCTCACCGCACGCAGCGATTCCCGCCGCGAGCAACCATACAAGGGTGCACACCAAACGATTCATCTTACATCCCTCCGACAGAGTCGGTCTCCGTAGGTCATGCGCGCGATGGGTCGTTAAGCACACGGATGCGCTTCACAACTGACTGCTTTTTGAGCGTATTTGCGCTCGTTTGCAAGACAGTTTTCTGGCTCAGTTGAACTCGATTGAATCCACGAGGATCACGGTGTCGAAGATCGAGTCACCGGTGTCCGATGCGAAGAGCCGAAGTTTCACACGGCCCGCGCCAGCGAGCGCCTGGATGTTCTTCGTGGTTTTCTTCCAGAGGATGTTGAACACGCCTCCCTGATCGAAGTCCACGTCGCTCGGCGTCAGACCCGTGTAGTACTTGCCGCACTCGCAGGGATAGGTGCCGCTGCAGGTGCCCAACGTGTCATCGTAGGTGCAGCCCGAGCTGCCCATGCACTCGAAGTCGCAGGCCACAGGATTGGTGCACGCGTTGCATGAACCGTCACCGTATCCGCAGATGTCATCCACCTTGACGTCCACCAGCGTCAGCTGGCCCCCGCCGCCGGTCAGCACCGCCTGGAAGGTGTCCTGGAAGGTCGACCCGCAATACTCCTTGAACTCCTCGGAGTACATCTTCCAGTAGATCTGAGCCGTGGTCTTATCGGCCGGGATGCAGAACTCCTGCTCCAGGCTTCCGCTCTGAACCGTGAAGCCCAGCCCCGTCGACAGCAGACCCATGAACTTTCCGCCCACCGGATTCGCGCTTCCCAGCTGGGAGATCACGCGACCATCGCCATCTCGGGTCCAGCCCGTGATGTCTCCTGTCTCGAACCCTGCGTTGATGATGTTGGCGTTGGACAGGCTCAGGTTCCCCGCGCCGAAGATGCGCCAGTGGGTGCCCGGGTGGCCGGGGTCCTCACCGCCCGTGTGGAACTGGCCGATGAGGCCGGAGCCCACCGAGCCCTCAAACATCTCTACGACTTTGTCTTTCGCCCACTGGCTGTCCACGTAGCCGCTAAAGCCGGTGATCGCCTGGGCGCCGTTCGCGAACAGCGCGGCCGCCACGGAGCCATTGTAGAGCGTGCGACAGGCGCCGAGATTGAAGAGCGTGTTCGGGAAGCCACGTCCCGAGTAGGACTCGAAGAAAGACGGCGTGACGGCGTAGCCCTTGTTGGTCAGCACGACGTTACCGCGGATCAGGTCGACCTGGGTGCGGTCCACGCAGACTCCGGAGGCGCTGCCGCCACCCGAGCCGCTGGTGATCTCACAGACGGTTCCCACAGGGCAGCCGCCCGTCGGATTGGAGCCCGTCACCGTGCAGTTCTTGTTCGTCTGGAGCAGCTGGTTGCACTGCACGGGCTCACCCGTCCAGATGACCTCCTTGGCGCCTCCGTTATCCCACCCATACTTGACCTGGGTCTGGACCGGGTCCAGGCCGTTGAAGAGCGCATCGCCATGGGTGGAGATGCTGACCACGCCGAAGTCACTCAGGGCTCGCATCTTCTCAAGGGACGCCGCGGTACCCTGTAGAGCGGTGCCTCCCTCGACCGTGAAGGACGGGCAGTCGCTGGTCGCGAGTACAGTCGCCACCTGCGGCCCATCGTCGGTGGCGCCGAACTCGTTGGCGAACGGCGCGAGCACGATGGCCTTCTTTGAGCCGATGTCCACAGCGTTCTGCAGCACGTTAGAGGACTCGTACAGAGACGGCTCCTCCGGCGGGTCGAACCCACCCGAGCCTCGGATTCCTGGCGGCGCGAGCATCACCGCGCCGAGCACGCCCGAGTTGAACTGAACCCAGACGCTGTATCCATCCCCCTCGGCCACGCCGGCCGCGGCGACCTGATTGTTCGCCTGCAGTGAGGTCACGACGTCCGCCGGAGTGGCGCCCGAGAGCGCCGCCTGCTCGGCGGCCATGATCACCTGCTGGTGGCTGGTGCACTCGTTGGACGAGAAGTGGTCCAGGCAGAGCACCCGTGTCACGGCGGAGTAGGCTGTGTACGTGGACGCGCCCTGCTCGACCTCGACGCTGGCGCGGAAGTACTTGTGGCCGACGCCGCTGCAGTTGACGGTCTTCTTCGTGGTGAACACACCGTCACCCTCGATCTCGTCGCCGATTCCAGCGGTGTTGCCGTTGTCGAGCATCTGCCCAAGCGAGGTCAGTAGCGCGCCATTCTGATCCACCTCGTGGAGGGCCAGGGTGTTCGCCTGGAAGTTGGGGAAGAGCGAAGCAGGCACCGTGAACACGACCGACTGAGAGCTTCCCTTCCAGACAATGTCGGGACGAGCGAGGAGCTTGTCGTCAAACCGGAACGCTGGATTGTAGGTCACCGTGATCGTGTCGGAGACGGTCTCCTCACCGTGCACGGCGGTCACGGTGATGACGTTATCGCCCTGAGACAGCTCGATGGGCCCAGAGGTCCAGAACGCGTTCACCGCGATGCTGCCCTCATCACCCGCTGAGCTCTCCCACGTGATCGTGTCCGCCTCGCCAAAGAGAACACCACCCACGGTGATCTTCGAGCCGATCACCGTGCTGGCATCGGCGCCCGACGGGCTGACGATCTTCAGGACCAGGCCCTCGGCAGGATATCCACCCGGCGGAGCCTCCACGGCGTCCTCGGTTGGGCCCGCGTCCTCCGCGATAGCGTCGGAGCACTCACCCGGACCGCAGTCCGGGTCCTGGCCACCGTCCGTGGCTCCAGCGTCCTCATTGGTCGTGGTGTCATCGCCGGTGGCTCCATCTCCAGGAGTCGGGCCGCCGTCCCCCGTCGTGGTGTCCGGTCCAACCGCCGTGTCGTCGCTGGCGGCGGTGTCGCCGTCAGGTGTCGCGTCGGAGGTCGCGGCGCCATCACCGCCCACGTCCTGCTGCACCGTTACGTCGGGGCTGG
>CALCNF010000747.1 GCA_937897815.1 uncultured Pseudomonadota bacterium
CTGTGCCGCCACGAGCAGGGCGCAGCCCTGGCGGCGGACGGGTTTGCGCGAGCGACGGGACAGGTCGGCGTGTGCATCGCGACCTCGGGACCGGGAGCGACGAACCTGGTCACCGGGCTCGCGAACGCCTTCCTCGATTCGGTTCCCATGGTCGCCATCACCGGCCAGGTGAAGACCGACGTCCTGGGCACGGACGCCTTCCAGGAGGTGGACACCCTGGGCATCACGATGCCCATCGTGAAGCACTCGTTTCTCGTGCAACGGGCCGAGGACCTGCCGCGGGTCATGGAGGAGGCGCTACAGATCGCCCAGACGGGTCGCCCCGGACCTGTGCTCGTCGACCTGCCCAAGGACATACAGCTGGCCACCGTCGAGCGTCAGCATGGCCCGTGGAGCTCGCAGGCGATCCTGATGGAGCCCAAGCACGGCCATCTTGAAGAGGCGATGGGGCTCCTGAGCCAGGCTCGACGTCCAGTGATCTACGCGGGCGGCGGTATCGGCATGGCGCGCGCCGTGGACCCGTTCAGGCAGTTCGCGGAGTCCGCGGGCATCCCCACGGTGACCACCCTGAAGGGGCTCGGTGTCCTACCACCGGATCACGACCTGAACCTGGGCATGCTCGGCATGCACGGGCTCGAGGCCGCCAACAAGGCGGTCCAGGACTCCGATCTCCTCCTGGTCTTGGGCGCGCGGTTCGACGATCGCGTCACTGGAAAGCTCGCGGGGTTTGCGCCCCACGCCAGGGTGATTCACTGCGAGATCGATCTCGCGGAGGTCGGAAAGGTTCGAAGACCCGACGTGGCCCTGATCGGAGATCTTGAGCCGACGTTGTACGCGCTCTCGGAGCGCCTGGAGCGCCCCCTGGACATCGAGGCCTGGCGAGCCCGCTGCCGAGACAGCAGGGAGCGACACGCCTGGAGCTACGACGCTCCCCACGACGGGGTCTACGCGCCGCGGCTGCTCGAGGCTCTCTCCCGGGCTCAGGGCCCCAGCGGAGTCATCAGCGCTGACGTGGGTCAGCACCAGATGTGGGTGGCTCAGCACTGCGGCGTGCACCGCCCCGAGAACCACCTGAGCAGCGGCGGGCTGGGCACCATGGGTTACGGCCTGCCAGCGGCGATCGGCGCGAAGCTGGGACGACCCGCCGACACCGTGGTTCACGTCAGCGGCGACGGCTCCTTCATGATGAACCTCCAGGAGCTGGCGACCCTCAAGCGCTACGACCTCGACGTGAAGATGGTCCTCCTCGACAACAGCTGTCTGGGCATGGTCCGCCAGTGGCAGGAGCTCTTCCTCGAGGAGCGCTACAGCGAGACCGACCTGAGCGACAACCCGGACTTTGTCGCGGTCTCGGAGGCCTTTGGAATCCCGGGTCGACGCGTCTGCCATCGCTCGGAGGAGTCCACCGCTATCGAGTGGCTGCTCAACGAACCCGGACCCGCCCTGCTGCACGTGCTGCTCGATCCCCGCGCGAACGTGTGGCCCTTCGTTCCCCCCGGTCATGACAACTCCACCATGTGGAAAGGAGAAGCCCTGTGACACAGAATCTGGATCTTGAGCTCGGTCGAGCCGCTGGCTCGTTGGTGCGCGTCCTAGGCCTGGCCGAGCGACGCGGCTATCCACCCGTGAGCGTCTCCGCCGACACCACCGGCCCCCGGGCCATGCGTGTACGGCTCACCGTCGAGGCGCACCGGCCCGTCGATCAGCTGGTCCGCCAGCTCGATAAACTCTACGACGTCATGCGCGTACAGAGGGTCCCGTGAGCGCCGCCCTCACCGCCCAGTCGTGGTTGAATCACCGCCCGGTCAGCGCCGGTGAGGACGCCCCGTCCTGGACGCAGTCGCCTCCGACCGCGACCCTGGAGGTGGCCGACGTCGAGCGAGCTCAGGGCCGCATCGCGCGGCACCTTGGGGAGACGCCCACTCAGTACACGCGCCGTTGGGGAGCATGGTTGAAGCTGGAGAACCTCCAGGAGACCGGCGCCTACAAGGTTCGCGGCGCCCTGAACGCGCTCTGCGCGCAGTTTGAGCGGGGGGACTCCCGCCCCGTGATCGCCGCGTCCGCGGGCAACCACGGAGCGGGCGTCGCCTGGGCGGCCTCTCAACTCGGGCTGCGCGCCACACTGGTGGTCCCGGAGGACGCGCCGCGCTGTAAAATCGAGCGGATTCAAGCGTGTGGGGGAACGGTGATCGAGCGCGGCGCCGACTTCGAGGCCAGCCTGGACTGGGCCATGGAGCTCGCCGAGCAGACCCGTTCGCGCCTGCTTCACGCCTTCGACGACCCCGACATCATCGCCGGCCAGGGCACGGTCGCCCTGGAGCTGCTCCGGATCGATCCGGCCACGGTCGTGGTGCCCATCGGCGGTGGGGGACTCGCCTCGGGAGTGATCACCGCCCTCCGCGGGCGAGCCATTCGGGTGATCGGCGTTCAGGTCGAGGGCGTCGACGCGATGCGCAGGGTGCTCCACGACGGCGTCGGACGTATCGAACCCGCCCCCACCCTGGCCGACGGACTGAGAGTGAAGGAGGCTGGGCGCTTGACCCGGGAGATCTGTCGACACGGGTTGAGTGATCTCGTCACCGTGAGCGAGGCCGAGGTCCGCCGCACCATGATTGAGTTGGCGCGCCACGAGGGGCTGCGCGTCGAGGGCGCTGGCGCGGTGGCCGTAGCGGGCCTTCGCCACGTACGAAATGGGCGCGCTGTGGCGATCCTCTCGGGCGGCAACGCCGACCCGGCGATCTTCGACCGCCTCCTGGGCAATCAGGCCACCCGGCGGCTCACCAGATCTTGACCCGCTCCGCCTCGGGCAAGAAGAGCGCATCACCCTCCTTCACCCCGAAGGCCTCAATGAACTCCGGGACGTTACGGATGGGCCCGTTCGTTCGAAACTCGCTCGGCGCGTGGGGATCGAGGACGAGCCGACGGCGAAGCTCCTCGTCCCGGTACTTACGCGCCCACACCTGAGCCCAGCCCAGAAAGAAGCGCTGAACGCCCGTGAAGCCGTCGATGGTCGGAGACTCGCGGCCCTCGAGGGAGCGGCGCCAGGCGCGCACGGAGATGATCAGACCTCCCAGGTCGCCGATGTTCTCGCCCAGGGTGAACTCGCCATTCAGATGCTGATTGTCGAGCACCGTGTAGGCCGCGGCCTGAGACACGAGCTTAGAGGTGCGATCCTTGAACTTGCTCAGGTCCTCGTCGGTCCACCAGTTCTGGAGCACTCCATCGCCGTCGCTCTTGGCGCCCTGGTCGTCAAACCCGTGGCCCATCTCGTGGCCGATGACGGCCCCGATGCCGCCGTAGTTGATCGCCTCGTCCGCCTCCAGGTTGAAGAAGGGGGGCTGGAGGATCGCCGCGGGGAAGACGATCTCGTTCATGGGTGGGTTGTAGTAGGCGTTCACGGTCTGGGGGTTCATAAACCACTCATCCCGATCCACCGGGCCGCCGAGACGCTCCACGTCCTTATTCCAGTCCCAGGCGGCGTAGCCCAGCTTGTTCTCCACCAGGCCGTCCGACTTGATGACGAGCTTGGAGTAGTCTTTCCAGACGTCCGGATAGCCGATCTTGGGCCGGAACTTCTTGAGCTTCTCCAGGGCCTTCGCACGGGTCTCATCGCCGAGC
>CALCNF010000748.1 GCA_937897815.1 uncultured Pseudomonadota bacterium
GCAGTCGGACGATTACGCCCGTCGTAAGGGTATGGATCCGAGCGAGATGGCGGCCTGGCTCGAGACCCACCTGGTCTAGGTCAGTACGGCGTCCAGGAGCCGTGGAACTCGGCTCGCCTCCGATGAGAGTTCGGGTGCCCCAGGCGAATGCCTGGTGTCGACGAGGACATTTTCAGCGCCTGGGAAGCGCTCGCAGGTCGCGTTCACGTGGCCCGGCTCATTGTCGGCGTTCAGAATTGGCTGACCCAGCGACGACAGCCATTGGTATGCCATCGCCTTGGCCTCCTCGTCCGAGCTGGCGTTCTCCGGCCGGGTGACCAGGATGGTCTGCGGCACGCCGATCGGGAACCCGAGGCGCGCGAGGCACTCCACGGTCACCGGCGCCATCTTCTCTGGGCGAGCGGTCACGTAGGCGACCGTCACTCCCGACTCCACGAGCCGAACGACCGCCTCCACGGCGCCCTCCAGAGGCTGATCCAGTCGGGCGTAGTCATCCGAGAAGAAGGCGTTCAGCCAGAACTTGAAGCCCTCTCGCTGCAGTTCGGGGTCGGTGACTCCCAGGGTCGCCATGTTCTCCTGAACGCCAAAGACGATGGGCATGGTCTCCGCGTCCAGGGAGCGCTGAGCGGCCTCGGGAAACCGTCCGACCAGCGAGCTCATCCAGTCGCGCCAGATCGCCCGGTTCCGCTCGGCGTTGTCGACCAGAGTCAGATCGATGTCCAGGAGCGCCAGGGGTGTCTCCCCCGCGGCCTCTGCGGCGAGACGAAGCGCCTCGAGTCGCGCTCCCAGGCGCGCCCCGCTCACGAGGTCGACTCTCGGAGCTCGCGACCGCGCACGATGCCTGCAGCGACAGCGGCCTCCAGGCGTTGATCCACGCCAGCCTCGTCGAGGACCTGGATCGCCGCCTCGGTCGTCCCGCGAGGCGACGTCACCCGCGCTCGCAGCACCCTTGGCTCCTCGTCGGACGCGCAGGCGAGCTCGGCCGATCCCAGGATGGTCTGGCTCACGAGTCGACTCGCGGTCTCGGGGTCGAGCCCGCCGGAGACCGCGGCGCGCTCGAGAGCCTCCATCAAATAGAACACATAGGCGGGACCGGATCCGGAGACGGCGGTCACCGTGTCCATGAGCGACTCGTCGAGGCGTAGCACCTCTCCAACGGAGCCCAGCAGATCCGCGACCCAAGTGGCCTGCTCCTCTGTCGCCGAGGTGCCTAAGCACAGCCCGGTCAATCCACGCCCAACCAGGCAGGGGGTGTTGGGCATGAGTCGGATCACCGGCTGGCCATCAGCCAGCGCGCCCTCGAGGCTCTCGGTGTCGAGACCCGCGGCCAGGCTGATCACCACCGTCGTCGGTCTCAGGCTCGAGGCGATGGACCTCAAGACCTCCAGCGTGACCTGGGGCTTGAGCCCGACCAGGAGCCACTGGGACGCGGCGGCGAGCCCACCATTGTCTCGGGCCGCTCGGGCGCCCGTTCGCTCGGCCCAGGCCGCCAGCGCCTGCTGATCTCGGCGGGGCGCGCCGACCTCCACGGCCGGGAGCGCGCCCGCCCTGAGCGCTCCCTCGACGATCGCGCAAGCCATATTCCCGGCCCCCAGGACTCCGAGGGTGTATTCATCGCTCATCACGGGCCTCCATGGGCCCAAGATGTCACAGCGTAGAGGCCGCGGGCAACCGCTTCAGACGGCTCGCGCGAGTAAGCACTTGAGCGCGGGACGGGAGCCCTCTATGCTGCGCCCTCGCCGCGTGCCGAAGTGGCGGAATTGGTAGACGCGCCGGATTCAAAATCCGGTGGGCTTTGCCCGTGTCGGTTCGAGCCCGACCTTCGGTACCACGCTCCCCCACCCGGTGATTGTCACGCCGGGTGGGGGCGCGTTGACTGTCTCTCAAAGCCAGTGCTAGCTTGGCTCCATGGCCATCCTATTCAACGCGCGCACGGATGTCGGGCGCGTCCGAGAGCAGAACGAGGACAACTTCCTCGTGGACCGTAAGCTCCAGCTCTACGTGGTGTGTGATGGGATGGGAGGGCACGCCAGCGGAGAGGTCGCAAGCGCGACCGCCGTAAACGTGGTTCGAGAAGTGTTGGTGAAGAACCGACACATCCTTGAGGCCTACCAGAGCGGCCATGCGTCCGCCGACACAGCCAGCGTCAACGATCTCCTGGAGCGCGCCGTGCTCTCCGCGAGCAAGCGGATCTGGGAGCGTGGCCAGCTGAACCCTGAGCAACGAGGCATGGGGACCACCTGCTCCTTGATGCTTATCCTGGGTCGGCGTGGCTTCATTGCGCACGTGGGAGACAGCCGAGTGTATCGACTGCGAGATGACGAGGTTGTCGTCATCACCGAGGATCACTCGCTGTATAACGCCATGCTCAAGGCGGGCACGATCCCAGACGAGAACGATCCGCGGATGAGCCACATCCGAAACGCCGTCACGCGAGCTGTGGGCGTACAGGACTCTGTAGAGGTCGACGCCTTTGACGTCGAGCTCGTGCCGGGCGACCGATATCTGATCTGTAGCGACGGGCTTCATGGCTACTGGGAGGGTGTCGACGTGAACCCTCTCGACTACATGTCCGAGCCCGACCTGGCCGTCGCCGTCGAGAACATGATCGATTACGCCAATGGCGAGGGCGGGAAGGACAACATCACCGCCATCCTTATCGAGCTGCCGGCGGACCACACCTTCGACGACACCCTCGGCTCGGCGCGCAACGAGGACGTCCTGAAACGCACGGCCCTCGCCAAGGGTTTGAACTCCCGCGAGCGCCGAACCCTCGCTACCCGACTCAGTGAGCAAGTCCTTCAGGCCAACGAGGTCCTCGCGACGGCAGACACTCCCGCCGATGGGCTCTGGATCGTCGCTGACGGGCTCCTCTCCACCGTGTCCCAGTCGGGCTCACGCCGTCTGCTTCGTCCTGGCGACGTGATCGGAGAGACCGCGCTGCTGGCCGGCGCGACCCACGGGATTCGTATCTGTTGCAGCGAAGATGGGCCTGCGCGCCTCCTCTTCTTGAGCCGCCAGGAGCTGCGCCGCTTGATGACAGAGGATCCAGGGCTTCAGGCCCGCGTGATGACCAACATCGCGGTCCGTCAGAGCGGCAGGCTGATCGCCGCATCGCAAGCGCTCGATGACACGATCTGGCGCTATGGGTTCCCGGAGGCCAAGCCTCGCTCGGAGAGTCCGAAGCGCGCGACCGCCGTGACCACGGCGGAGCTGAATGTCCTCGACCGCGACACCATTGAGAATGACCGTGAGCGACGCGCTTCAGATACGAGCGAGCCGACCTCGCCTCTGGATCCCCACCTGGACGGCCGCACGGACACCATGCCCAACATTCCCCAGGTGAGCGCCGTGAAGGTGCAAGATCCCGGGCTCGCTCAGTCGGCGGACACCGACCGGGCCTACCGAGAGGCGATGGCGGAGATGGTGGCCGAGCAGCACCAGGCGGCGCTCGCCGAGACGATCGAGGTCACGGAGGCCGACGACGAGGGGAACCCGTGAGGGCGAGCCCGGCCCAAACCGTCATCCGTGGTTTCGCGATCGCTCTCCTGCTGGCATGCATCTGCGCTTGCGAGA
>CALCNF010000749.1 GCA_937897815.1 uncultured Pseudomonadota bacterium
CCCCCCCGAGCTCCTCACCGCCCTCGCGGCCTCAGAGCCGCCAACCCCTCCGGATGAGTGGGGGCTGGGCGACGGCACGGTGCCGGAGCGGTGCGAGCCGGAGGCGATGAGGGAGGTGGACGCGATGGAGGTGGAGTGCGAGGAGCTGATCTGTCCTGAGGACGCCAAGGCCGCCGATCTCGATGGGGATGACTGCCCTGAGACCTGCATGTGCCCCGACGATACGCCGACGACCAGCGATACGCCGTGCAGCGAGGAAGAGAAATGCACGACGACCAAGGGCTGTCCTGAGGGCTTCTTCTGTGCGAAGCCGGAGGGCCTGTGCGAGGCGATCGGGGCGTGCAAGAAGGCGCCGGTTGGCTGCGAGGACCTCGGTGATCCTGTGTGCGCCTGCGATGGTAAGTTCTACGAGTCGGAGTGCATCGCGAACCAGCTTGGCCAGACGGTAGCGCCGAAGGCCCTGTGCGACCAGGGCGGGTGATTCGAGCGCGCGCGCGGTCGGAATTCGGGCCTTGTCTGGACACGCTGAGCGGGTGTTCGTTAGGCGAACGTCGAAAAAAATAGCTTTCATGCGATCTTTTTTCGACGAGCGAGCCGAGGGTCTCGAAAGGACAGGATGAGGGCGTCATCCGGCGCCCATGCTCAAGTCCAGGAGACTCATCATGCGACGCACCACCCTCTTTACTGTTCGCCTCTTCAGCGTCTCGGTGGCGCTCCTCTTCGCTGTCACCAGCCTCGTCGGTTGCGACGCGCCATCGGAGGAGAGCCCGAGCCCTGAGACCGCGGAGCTCGCTCTCACGAGCCACGCCCCGAAACCCGTGATCGAGTGCGGCACCAAAACCCTGATCGAGGACAAGTGCGCCGCTGAGGCCTACTGGGTCTCCCGAGCCGAGGACAAGTGCGCCGCCCGTGGCTGGAAGCTCACGGACTACGCGCTTCTCTCCAAGTGCAAGGCGAAGGGAAAATACGGATACAGCGACATCAAGTTCCAGTGCTGCGGTGAGGTCGAGGTCGTAGAGCCGGAGATCATCGAGCCCGAGGAGACCGAGGAGGCCGAGGCCTGCTTCACCGAGGAGCTCGCCACGAAGACGTGCAGCGGTGAGGGAGCGCTCCTGGCAGACGCGGCATCCGTGTGCGGTGATAACGGTATGGACGTGAGCCAGTTCTCCCTGGGCGACGCTTGCAAGGGAACGCAGGGCAAGAAGGGCTACCGAACCGTGAAGTTCGAGTGCTGCCCGGCGAGCCTTGAGACCGCTGATGAGGTTGCGGAGCTCGAGGAGGTGGATGCCATCGAGGTCGAGGGTTGCTGGGAGGCCGCCATGGGTGGACCCGAGACCTGCTCTCCAGTCACGGCTCTCGAGGAGAAGGCCATGGCCGCTTGCGCCAACTCCGGTCAGGTCCTCAGTGACTTCGGTCTGAGCGGAGCCTGCAAGACCAAGACCTACAAGGGATATCAGTTCGCCAAGTTCCAGTGCTGCGACAAGGCGCCTGCGACCCAGGAGGTGACCGAGGAGAACGACGTGATCGAGGAGACCGAGGAGGGCGCCATGTGCATGACCGCCTCCATGGGTGGACTGAACGTCTGCGTCTCGGAGCTCGAGTTCGCCACCAAGGCCAAGGCCATCTGCGGGGACAAGGACCTGTTGCTGGAGGCCTACAAGGTCGCGAGTCCCTGCAAGACGAAGGAGGCAAAGGGGTACCGCTTCGCCAAGTTCCAATGCTGCGAGGCTCCTGAGGCCAAGCCTGTGAGCGCCGAGAAGCCCTCCGCCTCTGAGAAGCCCTACGCCGCCGAGAAGCCCTCGGCCTCCGAGAAGCCCTCCGCCTCTGAGAAGCCTTCGGAGTCTGACAAGGACGCAGACGCGAAGCCCCAGTCGTCTAAGCCCCAGCCCAAGACAAAATAATCCGTTGCTGTGCCTGGGTTGGGCACAGGGGCGACTCCATGACGGGGTCGCCCCATTTTTTTGTCCTCACGTCCGGGGGACTAGGCCCGGTCGAGCTGCTCCGACCAGAGCATCGCCTGATTACGTCCGGCCGCCTTCGCCGCGTAGAGCGCTCGGTCGGTTCGGGACAGCAGGGTATCGGCCGAGTGGGCGTCCTCGGGACAGAGCGCGACGCCCAGGCTGATCGTCAGCTGCTTGAGCGCGATGCCCTCCTCGTTCACGAACCGCTCCTTGGCCACAGACTCTCTGAGCTTCTCAGCGACGGCGATCGTGTCGCTTCGGCCCGTATCAAGGAGCAGCACGGCGAACTCCTCGCCGCCGAAGCGCGCGACGATGTCGGTCGTTCGCAGGTTCTCGACGAGGACGTTCGCCACCCGTCGAAGCACGGCGTCGCCCGTGGGGTGCCCGTGCTTGTCATTGATGCTCTTGAAAAAGTCGATGTCGATGAGGACGAAGCCGAGGGGGTACTCGGTTCGAGCGCTTCGTCGAAGCTCAAAGTCGAGCCGCTCACTGAAGGCACGCCGGTTTAGCAGTCCCGTCAGCGGATCCGTGCGCGCGAGGCGATCGAGCTCCTCCACCGCGGTGTTCAGGCGGGAGTTCATCTCCGCGAGCTCCTCGTTCTTCGCCTCGACCTCGGCGGTACGCTCATCGACTCTCTGCTCGAGGTGCGCCGTGTACTCCTCCAGCTCGCCGGCCATAGCGTTAAAGGTCCTGGCCAGCTGGCCGAACTCATCGCCGGTGTTGAACTCCGCGCGGGCGCTCAGATCTCCGTCGAGGATCTTGCCCGTGGTCTCGCTCAGGTGCCGAATCGGTCGCAGGATCAAGGAGGCGATCACCACGTAGAGCATCCACATCATCGCGACCGCGACGATGGCGGTGCCGATCACGGTCATCTTCTTGATCGCGCCCAGTCGATCGTCCAGGCGGCCCAGATCAAAGGTGGCGATCAGAGTGCCCCACCTCAACCCAGAGACAGAGGGCATCGAGACGGTGAGGCGCGTTGAGCCCGACTCGGAGCTGTCGCGCATCCAGAGGGGCGAGTCCGACTCCGAGGCCCGCGCGATGAAGTCACCGGACTCCACGGCGCTGTTGCCGGTGTGGGGAACCGGGGAGCCCAGCTCCAGGGTTCCCGGACCCGAGAGCGCGGTCACGCGCCCCTGGGGATCGAGCATCGCGACCTCAAAGAGATCGAGCCGCCTGCCGCCGCCCTCCGACAGCTCCTCCAGGTAGGCGTCGAGTCGCTCCA
>CALCNF010000750.1 GCA_937897815.1 uncultured Pseudomonadota bacterium
CGATCGACTCAGGACTCGCCAGCAGGCCTCACGCAGTTTGTGAGCGCGGCGTTGATCTCCGGGAAGCGAAAGCTGTAGCCGGTCTGCTGTGCGACGGTGGGCACGACACGGTGAGAGTTGAGGAGGAGCTCACTCAGCTCTCCCAGGGCGGCCCGCAGCGCGAAACGTGGCACAAAGAGGGCCGTCGGTCGTCGTATGGCGCGTCCAAGGGCGCGTGTGAAGTCGGCGTTCGTCACGACCCCCGGCGCGACGGCGTTCATCGGTCCGTCGAGAGGCTCGTGGGTCAGGGCGTGCTCGATCAGCCCGACGACGTCATCCAGGTGCACCCAGGGCATCCACTGGCGTCCGTGGCCCAGCTTGCCACCGACGCCCATCTTGAAGGGCAGCATCATCTCGCTGAGCGCGCCCCCCTCCATGGAGAGCACGACCCCGATGCGCAGGGTCACGACCCGCACGCCCAGAGCCCGCGCCTCGTTCGCGACCTCCTCCCAGGCGACACATACGTCGCTCAGGAACCCCTCGCCGGGCGGCTTATCCTCGCTGAGCTCTTCATCGCCGCGGTCGCCGTAGTAGCCGATCGCCGAAGCGCAGACCAGCACGCGTGGGCGGGTCTCGCGAGCGGCCATGGCGGAGACGAGGGCTCGTGTGCCCTCGACCCGGCTGGCTCGAATCCGCTCCTTCTGGGCGGGGTTCCATCGGGAGGCCGCGATGGGCTCTCCGGCCAGGTGGATCACCGCATCGACGCCGTCGAGCACCTCCGGGTTTAAGGGGGCGTCGCCGCCTGCCCACTCTCGTGCGTCGATCCCGGCGCCCAGAGTCTTCGCTGCTCGCGACGGGTCGCGGCTGAGCACGCGCGTATCCGCCAGGTTCTCAAGAAGGCGCCTACCGATCAGCCCGGTGGCTCCCGTAATCAACGTGGTCATGGTGTGGGTCGCGCTCGTTCACTCAGGTTGGCGATGTGGTTCAGCACACGGTGGTGGATCTGGTGAACCACGGCGTCCGCGTACAATGTCCAATAAGCCTGTGGAGTCATGTCGAGTCGATACCATGTTGTTCCCTGAAGTAACGTTCGGCCGCCGGGGAGCTCTGTGAGGCGAAACTCTCCTCGCTGACTCGCCATGGCGCTCTCGACGTGGGGAGCGTGGACGACCGGCCAGATGCCGAGCTCGCGCATGGATGGAGGGTGGCTCGTTACATCGAAGGCGAGGTGGTGGGGTGGGTCCCAAACCGTGATCGGCTCGACAAACGCGCCGGTGGAGAACTCACAGTGGCGAACGGCTCCGACGCCCTCGCCGTCGATCCGGGCCCGAAGGGGCGCAGCGATCCCCGCCTTGAACAGCCAGTGTTCGGGCTCTGGCAGGGGCTCGAATCGAATCACGTTCTCCCAGACCACCTCAGGTGGCGCGTTGATCTCGACGCTCGTGGTGACGGGGTGGACCGGAGGGGCCTCGGGAGCCAGGGCCGGGATCGCCGCCAGGAGCGGGAGGGCGACCACCAGGTTGCGGGTGGAGCCAGCCTGGGCGCCCGGCGTCTGGGCCATGGAGTCTCCGACCACTGCGCCGAGGAGGGTGAGGCCGAAGGCCAGCGGCGAGGCCATGGTCAGGCAGATGAGGCCCTCGAGAGCGAAGAGCGTGAGGGCGCCACCGGCGACCAGCACGCAGACCGTAGAGGCGATCATGCTGGCTCGGAGTCCCCGGTAGCCGTGGGCGTTCACGATGCGCGAGGCGGCGACGCCCATGACAAAGGGCGTTCCAACGAAGAGCGCGGACCCGTACTGGCCGAGGACGTGCACGCTAAGCAGGGTGAGGACGACCGCGATCCCCACCGTGGCCAACGCGGCCGACAGCAACGGGACGAGCATCGGGCCATCGATCTTGGCCCGCACGGGAGGCGCCTCCTCACGCTCAACCGTGGGCGCGAAGGAGAGAAGGATGATCACCAGGAAGTTCACGAAAGGTGCGAAGAACAGCAGGCCAACCCATCCGGGCCAGCCGGCGTCTCGAGCGCGACGTACGCTCATGCTCACGCCGATCCAGATGAAGGGGAGGGCGGTCAGTCCGAGGGCCAGAAGGAGCCACGCTTCCGGGACCTCCTGGCTGATGTGGATGAGGTCGAACCGGATCTCGAGGGCCGGGCTCAGGTAGTACAGCGGATCGACCCATTGTCCACCCGCGAGCAGTATCAGGACGTTGTCGAGAAGATAGCGAACCACCATCAGGCTCAGCCCGGTCCCGATATAGGCCTTCCTCGAGACGGGAGTGCGGGAGCCAAACCAGAGCGCTTGTAGACGGTCCATAACAACCTCTTGGGGGAACGACGCCTACTCTAGCAGGTGTCCGGACGCCGCGGGGGCTTTGAGGTAGTGTGGGGTCATGGGTCCTCGGTTGAGACAGGTCACTCTGCTGCTCGTCGCCGTCGGCTACGGCGCGGCTGGAGTCTGGTTCTTCGCCGCGCCGGGGGCGGTCGAGCCGCTCGGGCTCCAGCTCCAGGGCGCCTCGGGTTCCGCTGAGGTTCGCGCCATGTACGGTGGCCTTCAGCTGGGCCTAGGGCTCTATTTTCTCGTCGCCCTTCGGCGGCCGTCCTGGGAACGGCCCGCCCTTCGAGTGGCCCTGTTTACGGTCGCAGGTCTCGGCCTTGGACGCGCCGCCGGCGTCCTGATGTCGCAAGCCTTCACGCCGCTTCTGCTGGGGCTCGTGGCCCTCGAGTTCGCCGGCGCTGTCCTCTGCGCGGTGGCGCTCCGGTCGACAGGCGGGAGCGCCGAGTCGGCCTCTCAGTAGCGGGAGGTGTCCCGTGCCGCCGCTGGTCTTGGACCGGGGGAGCCGACCCAGCGGGTGCGCTCGCGCGGTCCCGCGTCCGGCGGCGGGAGCTTGAGCCACCGCTCCTCTACGATCCCGGGGACGTCCCCCCAGGCCGCGCCCCAGAGCACCTCTTTGGATTCAAACCGGAGCGCTGAGTGGGTCGTCCAGTTGCTGGAGGGCATACGGAAGGTCGCGCTGAAGGTGCGGCCGTCCCACTTGGCGTCGGTGATGTGGAACGCCTCACCGTCGGTGGCGTCTACGCCGTGGATGACCATGATGTCGTCGACCGCATGAATGACGAAGACGGCTGAGCTCTCGTCGACCGACCAACCTCCAATGAGCCGCTGGTCGACCTCGCCGATAATCGGGGCGATCTTCGTGGCTGGCTCCGGTGACGCAGAGAGCGCCATCAGGGCGGGTATCAAGCACACTGTCGCGCAGAAGCTCATGGTGATTCTCCTGAATCGCCTAGCCCTGGCTGCCCCGTCACTGTCTCGCGCGAGAGCGCTCGCCAAGACCTCATGAAGTCTGCCAGCGGCGGCTGGCCGATTCAAGGAAGGGGACGGCGTGATCGCGCGCTCCGCGGCAACCGCGCGCAGCGAGGGGGCCTTGGGCGGAGAGCAGAGAAAAACTTTGGCCGTCGCTGGTCCCGATGGCTCCGCGCGCGCGGAGCGCGAAGCGACAACGGCCTTGCTCAAGGCGCTCGGTCTGTGCGACCCCTCTGGTCGTCTCGGTCTGGGGAGATTGGCATGGCAAAGCTCTACTTCTATTACTCGGCGATGAACGCGGGGAAGAGCACGACGCTGCTGCAGTCGGCGCACAACTACGAGGAGCGTGGCATGCGGACCATGCTCTTCACGCCCCAGCTCGATGATCGCTATGGCGAGGGGAACATCACCTCGCGGATTGGGCTCCAACAGAACGCGACCATCTTCAACGGGACCGACGATCTCTTCGTGCTCATTCGCCGGAGTCACCGACGGGACACCATTGACTGCGTGCTCGTGGACGAGGCCCAGTTCCTGACGCCCAAGCAGGTTCTCCAGCTCACGGTCGTCTGCGACCAGCTCCGGATCCCGGTTCTCTGCTATGGCCTGCGCACCGACTTTCTCGGCGAGCCCTTCGAGGGGGCCAAGTACCTCCTCGCCTGGGCCGAGGAGCTCTCGGAGATCAAGACCGTCTGCCGGTCGGGCAAGAAGGCGACCATGAACGCGCGCCTGGACGAGAACGGCAACCAGGTGGTCGTCGGCAACCAGATCGACATCGGGCATCACTACGAGTCCATGTCTCGGCGAGCTTTCGATCTTCCCGCGATCTCACCGGTCGGCTACGAGGTCCCCCCCGAGGAGCCCGTCGAGCCTGCTGAGGCGAGCGAGCCCGGGTATGACGTCGGTAGCATGCCGCGCGGCATCGCCTGACGGGCTCAGTCGCTCTTTCCCGGGCGCACGCGAGCCGGTACGGTGGAGTCCATGAGCGAGCCTCCTTCACCGTGGAAGAGACGTCTACTCGTGGCGTTCTTTGTGCTCGGCCCGCTAGGGCTCTTGCCTTACTTTCTTCACGAGAAGCCTCCGAACGTCCCGGATCGCGCCGCGATCTGCCAGCACCCCTTCTGCCTGGCGGATATGATCACGATCGAAGCGGGTTCCCAGCCTCTGGGTGCTCAGAGTCAAGATCCAGAGGCCCCCGGCTACGATCTCGAGGCCAGCGACGACGAGGCGCCCTATCGGACGGTCGAGATCCCGACGTACGGGATGGACGTGCATCTGGTCACGGTCGCCGAGTACCGAGATTGCGTGGAGCATTGCGGTTGCGATGAAGCCGCCGTCGGGCGCGGCGGGTTCATGAACTATGGCGCTCCTGGCCGGGAGTACCACCCCATGAATGGCGTGAGCTGGCATGAGGCGAGCGCCTACTGCGCGTGGATCGGCGCACGATTGCCGACCGAGCAGGAGTGGGAGCGCGCCGCTCGAGGACCTGCAGGCCAGCGCTTCCCGTGGGGTGACGAGCCCCCCGTTTGTCATAGTCGGGGTGATGGAACCGCTCATGAGGCCTGCCCCCATGACGGGACGCGCCCGGTTGGAGATCAGATAGCCGACTCCCCCTTCGGCGTTCGCGGCCTCGGCGGCGGCGTCTGGGAGTGGACGCGAACCCCCTATGGGCGCGACGGCGCGGCGCGCGTGCAGAAGGGTGGTGGCTGGGACAGCGACGACATGATGGAGCGGAGAGCGGCCTTTCGTGGTGGGCTGCTCCCCGAGATGCGCCTCGCCGACGTGGGCTTCCGTTGTGCCTGCGATCAGGACCGGCTCTCAGGACCGACCGCCCATGCGCGGACG
>CALCNF010000751.1 GCA_937897815.1 uncultured Pseudomonadota bacterium
AAGCTGCAATCCTGGGAGGACCCCCGGTCCGCGACCGTCGTTTCGCTGATCGAAAGACCATGGGCGAGGCGGAGGAGCGCGCCGCGGTCGAGGTGATCCGCTCTGACGTCTTAAGCGACTTCCTGGGAGCGGGCGGTGACTACTTCCTCGGCGGCGCCAAGGTGCGTGGCTTCGAGGACAAGTGGTGTGAGATGTACGGCTTTAAACACGGCATCTCGGTGAACTCCTGGACCTCCGGCCTCGTGATCGCCATGGGGGCCGTTGGTGTTCAGCCGGGCGACGAGGTGATCTGTCCGCCGTACACCATGAGCGCGTCGGCCACGGCCGCTATCTTCTACGGGGGCATCCCGGTCTTCGCAGACATTGAGCGGGAGACCCTCTGCCTCGACCCGGCGGACTTCGAGCGAAAGATCACCCCTCGGACGCGCGCGGTCGTCGTCGTCCATCTCCTGGGCCGCTCGGCGAACATGGACGCGATCATGGAGATCGCGCGTCGCCACGACGTGAAGGTGATCGAGGACGCTGCTCAGGCACCTGGCGTCCGCTACAAGGGGCGCCCGGTGGGCGCGATCGGAGATGTCGGCGGCTTCAGTCTGAACTTCCATAAGCACATCCACTGCGGTGAGGGGGGCATGTTGGTTACGCAGAGCGATGAGCTCGCGCGCCGCTGTCAGCTGATCCGCAATCACGGCGAGAACGCCGTGAGCCCCGAGGAGGTGGCGAGCACGCCGAACTTCTTCGGGGGCAATTACCGACTCACAGAGCTCCAGAGCGCCATCGGGATCGCCCAGCTCGATCGCCTCGAGGGCTATCTGGAGGCTCGGCAGCGCCTCGCGGCGCACATGGCGCGTCGCCTCGACGACATGCCTGGCCTGCAGACCTACATGACCGACGAGGGCGATGACCACGCCTACTACATCTTTCCCATCTGGTACGACGCAGAGCGGGTGGGGATGTCTCGCAGTCTGTTCGTCCGGTCGGTCCTCGCTGAGCTCCCCGAGCCGCGAGGCTTTGAGTCCACCCCCCTGGCCGAGGGCTACATCAAGCCCCTGTACCTGCTTGAGATGTTCCAACAGCGCCGCGCCATGGGTCGCGTCTCCTTTCCATGGGCGTTCGCGCCGGAGAGCGCTCCGGACTACAGCAAGGGACTGTGTCCGGTGGCCGAGTCCATGTACGAGCGCGAGCTGATCTTGAGCCCTCTGGTCCGCGAGCCTCTGTCCGTTGAGGACATTGATGACATCGCGGACGCGATGGAGAAGGTCCTGGGTCAAGCATCAGAGATCGTGGCGAAGCTCGGAGATGATCAGGACGTCACCGAGGTCGTCACTCCCATTGACGTCGCCAACTCCAGAGGGACGACCTGAGCCCTATGATCTTCTTCGCCCGGCAGGCGGGTAGCGCGCGAGCGCTCACGCCCGTGATTCGGCGACTCCTGGAGCTCGGCGTGCCCCGCGACCGGATCTGCGTTCTGGGGAGCGCGCACGCGGCCCAGGTGTGGCGGCGCGACGGCGTGCTGTCCTCCGAGGTGGACTCTTTTGAGCAGGCGCTCCCGATCCTGGACGCTCACAGGGCCCCGACCGTCTTGATCACGGGCACCTCGATTCAGGCCGATGAAGACGGCCGCTTCTGGGCCTGGGCGCGCGAGCGCGAGGTCCCCTCCCTCGCCTTTGTGGACAGCTGGGTGAACTACGGCGCGCGGTTCGCCGGCTTTCGGCATCTGCCTGACGAGATCGCCGTGATCGACGCGTCCGCCAGGGACGCACTCCTCTCCATCGGGGCGCCGGCCCGGCGCCTTCACGTGGTCGGAAACCCGGCCTTTGACGCCCTCTCGCGGATGGCCGAGGAGGCCCACGGTGGTCTCGAGACGCCCTCGATCCGATCCTGGCTCTGGGTGGGAGAGGGCCTCTCTACGGTCGACTGGCCGGGAGGAGCGCCTCCGGCTGAGCTCGCCGATATCGATGAGCCCGGCTGCTTTCAGGCGGTCTTACGTGCGCTCTCCTCCATGGAGCCTGGCGCTCGACCCGATGAACTCTGGGTCGCGCCGCATCCGCGAGAGAGCCCGGCGCTCTACGATCGGTGGCTGAAGCGAGCGGGTCACTGCCCGGTGACCGTGCGCGTGGTGCGCGGAGCGGGACGCGCCTGGGCGGCCCAGGCTCATATGGTCGTGGGCATGAGCTCGATGCTCCTCGTGGAGTCGGCTCGTATGGGGGTCCCGGTCGTGAGCCTGCAGCTCGGCCGCGAGACGCCGAGCCCCGTGATCGCAGACAAGGCGGGCATTCGTATCGCGCGTCGTGAGGAAGAGGTCCAAGTCGCCTTGCTGGAGGTCGCCCAGGGCGGGCCCCGAGCGAGCGCGCGCCCGCCCGTCGATGACACCGAGCGCTTCGTGGCGCTTATCCGGTCGATGGCAGGTCACCTGGGTGAGAAGAAGAGGTCGCGTTGGGCTCAAGAGAGAGCCGCTCGCGTCCGGGAGGGTTGGATGGAGCAGCGCGCAAAGATCGATAAGTTGAGGTCGCGCGCGTCGCGGCTGGGGGGCATCGTCGCTCGCCTCGCCGGAGATCGCGCGGGAGACATTCTCGGTGCCCTGGGCATGGAGACGCCCTGGATCACGTCGTGCTACAGCGCGATCGATCAGTGGCTCAAGGCGGCCGCAACGGCGACGCCCGGTCGCTCGGGTCGTCGCATCGCGGTCTATCATCTCCGCAACCGCTACTGGGCGGAGTGGTCAGCCTACTGCTGCTGCCGCCTGAAGATCCTGGGTCACGAGCCTGTGCTCATCTACTCCGAACGGGTGGTCTCTGAGCACCTGAAGTCGCGGGCGGTGATCGACCCGAACGCTCACGGTGTTTGGAAGAAGCTCCTCTCCAGTGGGCTCTTTGAGACCGTCAACATCGACCCCCTCCGCGATGACGCGCCCGGGGTGAGCGAAGACGATCGAGCCGCTCTCTCCCTCTCGGTTCAGATGAGCATCGCCTACGACGAGGGCAGGGAGTTCACACAGGACGAGCGCCGTCAGGAGGCCCTGCTTAAAGAGCACGCCGCTTATGCCTACGCGTCAGAACAGCTCGCCGAATCGCTGCGTATTGATCGCGCGATCGTCCCCAGCGGGATCGTCGGCGCGACCTACGCCGTCATGGAGGGCTTTCGACGCCGTGGTCTGGACGTGGTGACCGTGGAGGCCTGGAACCTTGAGCCTCGCCATATGTCTTGGAACCTCAATCGGCCGACCTTTCACTTCGACTATCAAGCCTGGTTTGACGCCATGGGAGAGTTCACGGCCAAGCAAGAGGCCTTCGTGCAGTCGTTCATCGACTTTCAGGAGGATCCCTCGAGCGCTCCCGACAGCTATTGGTCACGTTACCGAGTCGTCCAGCCCGCGGCGGCTGATGATCTCCTACCGGAGATGCTCGAGCGCTTCCTTCGTCGGGATCGACCCGTCGTGCTCCTGGGCACCAACGTCATCGGCGACAGCGCGACCCTCGGCCGTGAGATCGCCTTTGACAGTCAGCTTCATTGGCTTGAGCAGACCATCGAGTGGTTTCGCGCCAATCCCCAGTATGACCTGGTCGTTCGCGTGCATCCCGGAGAGGTCATGGGCCCTTGCCCCATGCCGCTGATGCCCTGGCTTGAGGAGCACGCGCAGGACCTGGACAACGTCTGTCTCGTCGGTCCAGAGCTCACGGTGAACACCTACGCCATCGGTCGAAGGGTCAACGGCGGTCTGCTCTATGTGAGCAACCTCGGCAGCGATCTTGTCGCTCGAGAGGTGCCGGTCATCGCCGTCGGTAAGGCCCCCTATCACGGTCTTAAGATCGCCCATGAACCCCAGAGTCCCGAGGCGTATTTTGAGCAGGTGGCCGCGCTCCTCGAGGGGGCGCTTCCGGTCAGCGATGAGGCCCGTCGCAACGCCTTTCGTCAGATCTATGTGCTCACCCGACTCATCTCGCTGCCCGGTCGTCCCACGGACGGACAGACCACCTGGGATCGGATCGACTCGGACGCAGAGGACGCCTTCGAGGCCTTCTACCAGGCTCTCGCCGGGGATATGAGCCGGGAGGAGCGCGCGAGGCGAGATCGCGCGGAGGTCGAGGCCATTCAGCTCTGAGTCAGGGGTGGTTGTCTCGGGTTGACCTGTTGAGGTCGCCCAGGGGCTGTCTCCCACAGGGGTATGTTGAGCCACCTGGCGACCACGAACGACCAGACCATCCCCACCATCATCGGGGCGCTCAAGAACCAGAGGTTCAGCACGCTGAAGAGCGCGCCCATGCAGCTGCAGCAGGCCAGGGTGAGCCCGATAAACCCGCGCCCGATGCACGCGACATAGATGAGCTGGAGCGCGCCAGCCATGCACAACGAGGAGAACCACACGTTATCGGGTCCGAAGTCGGTCAACAGCATCCCGATTCCAGAGATCCCGCCGCGCTGAACTCTGGGATCGTCAAGGACTCTGAGCACGTGGCCGAAGACATCTCCCTTGCTCAGGGGGACCTCATTGAGACCGAGGATCGCCCCGTATTTCATGGGGAAGGAGAACGTGAGATCGCCGCCGACGATCGGTCCATTCGCCGCCTCATAGAACAGGGCCATGGCTGAGGTTCCCTGGGCCAGATAGGCCATGAGGTTCGTGGGCAACAGGACGGTCAGAGGCTCGCTGAGCAAGAGGTCGATCGAGCCGGTCGATCGGATGATCTGGATGGCTTGAAATACGACCATCATGCCGAAGCCGCCTATCAGGGTCATCACCCAGTAGCGCTTGACGAGCTGGTGGAGTCGTCGACCGCGCTCGGTGTCCATGACGGTGATGACTACGATGGATCCCAGGGCGATGACCTGCAGGAGCTTCATGCGCGACGCGTCCGCCATCGCCGTGAGAAAGCAGATGGCGAAGAAGAACAACGGTCGATGGAGCTTGACCTTCCCGGTCGCCACTCGGGTCCCCAGGAGAACCGTGAGCGGGACGGAGATGGGCAAGATGAGCAGCAGGGGGCGAATGGTGCTCTTGTCTGCGCCGATGTAGCTCTCTCTCGCGGCTTGGAGGAATGAGAGATCGACCTGGCCGACGGTGGCGATGCGGTGACCCAACAGCGCCAGGGCGACCAGCAGGTAGAACGTAAGGAGGAGGTCCACCTTCTTGAGGTCCACCGTTCCGAGAAAGTCGAACGTCCGCATGCGCGTCGCGGACGACAGGTTATGGACGTCGAACAAGCGGCTCACGACGCTGAACCCGATGAACCCCCAGAACGCGCCCATATGCGCGTCCTCCAGGACGTTGATCGTCAACTCCTCAGGGGCCGGGAGCATGTCCAGACCCAGGACGTATTGGTAGGAGAACAGGCAGCTGATCCAGGCAACCCAGTACCAGGTCGCCGGAGTGAACCAGCGGCCGATCACGATCCGGCAGATGGCCGTACACAGGACGCCCATGAGCACCGCCCACAGGGTGAGGTCATTCAGATCCTCGGTCATCGCCCCTGCCCCGTGTTGACCGCGGCCTCACCCGTCTTCGCGCCGCTCAATCGTTCGAGTCTCGCCAGGAGGTTGGCGTCTCGCGGTCGGAAGATCAGGGCCCGCTGCAGAGAGCGGATCGCCGCGCGCATGTTGCCCCGTGCCTCCGCGAGAAGACTCCAGCACTCATGGACGCGCCACTGAGCGCGCTCGGCGGCGATGGTCTCCTGGTTCAGGCTCTCGAGGAGCTCCTCGAGGCTGTCGTAACGCTCCTGCTGCAACAGGATGCGGGCTTGGCCCAGGCGCGCATCGAGGCTTCGACCTGCGTCGAGGCGCGCCGCCGCCTCGAAGAGGTGCCAGGCCTCGTCGAGGCGTCCCTCTCGCCCATGGACGTGGGCCATGGCCAGGTAGCCGAGACGCTTGAGTCGGGCGCTCTTCTCCGGGTCGTCCAGAGCGGTGCTGTTGGCCAGGTATTGAATGGCTGATGCGTCCATCAACGCCAAGGTCTCGGCGTTGTTCGGCTCGCGGAGCAGCTGTCGAATCAGCTGCGTGGCGATCTCCTCTGAGTTCGGAAACTGTTTGCGGCCCCACTGGAGAAGCTTGGCTCCCGCGCGGCTGCGACCCTGGTCGGACAAGGCGTTGGAGGCGCCCACGACGAAGCGAGGGGAACGACGCACGAAGCTCAGGAGGAACTCGGGTCGGTCCTGGGACCGCTGGGCGACCAGAGTCATGGCTTGTCGGAAGCCCCCATAGCCGGTCGCGGCGAGCCGCTCCAGCCAGTCGTAGGCCTCCTCCTCCTCGGCCTCGATTGCGATTCGAGCGCGTCGGATAAGGCCGGGTGGATAGGTCGGGGCCAGGTCGACCGCGAGATCGGCCAGGGAGCGACCGGCGTCCTCCTCGCCCAGGGCCCTCGAGAGATCGCTTCCGTAGCCGAGCGCCATGAAGTTCATGGCGTGCTCTCGGACCAGCGGAGCTCGTGTCTCCTCAGTGGAGCGCCCCTCTCGGAGCTCCTTTTGGGCGACCTGAAGCATCTCTCTTCCGTCTGTAGCGACGGCTTGTGCACCGATGCTGATGGTGACCAGGGTCACGATCAGGGCCAGAGCCCCGCCTCTCTTCCGGACCCGAGCGCCGCGCGAAGAGGAGGCGCTCTCCCCGGATGAGACCAGCATGGAGCCCAGGAGCGCCGCCCAGCAGTAGCCGACACCCGGGATCTGAAGAGAGAAGTCGACGCCGTTCTGAATGATCGTTGCGCTGATGGCCACCACGATCGCGATCTCAACGCCCGTCTCGGCGCGGCGTGATGCGGTGTAGAGGGTCTTGATCATGACGAGCGTCAGCAGGGTCATGATGAACACGCCCCACGACGAGACTCCTTCCAGGATCACGTTGTGTGCGAAGTTCACGAAGCCGCTGCTCCAGCTCTCCATCGTCGACGCTGCGGCCACGGGGAACGCACCGAATCCGACCCCAAAGCCGAGGTGGTCGACCGCGACCCTGGCCCCTACGCTCCACACCTCGATGAGGCGCGTCAGGGCGCTCTCCTGGCGCGTGTTCAGGTAAGGCTGCACGGCCGTCTCCCACCAGGAGACGGGGTCCGTCACCATGATGGCAGTGCCGGCGAGCATCCCCGCCCCGACCAACGCTCGGAGCACGCGGGCGCGCTCCCCCTGTTCCAGTCCTCGGCTCTTCCACAGACCGATCACCGGTAAGCCGGCGGCGAGCAGCAGGCCGTTCGCGGCGCTCCCTGTGGCCAGAACACCCAGACCGAGGCAGGCGGAGATCACCAACAAAGCCCGCGAGTGAGCTGTCTCCCGGCTGTCGAGCCAGAGCCCGAAGGAGACCAGGGACGCCATGAGCAGCAGGGCCGCAGCGTGGTTGGGGTTCACAAATGTCGTGATGAACAGCTCGCTTGAGAGGTCAGCCTCGGGTCGGTAGACCCCGAGGATCTCCTCCGCCCCCGTCAGGAGTTGAACGACGCCGACGCTGAGCACACCCAGGGCGGACAGAACGACGAGGGATGCCACGACGACGGTCGGCCGGCGCTCCCGTGGAACAAAGCCCAGGGTCGCCATGACGGATACCCATCCCAGCAGGTCCAGGACCGCGGCGCTCGTGCGACTGGCGTCCAGGGTCCACGGGATCCACTCGCGAGCGGGTAGCCCCAGCGCCTGGTCTACGCCATGTAGGCTCTCAAGCCGTCCCTCAAAGAACGAGCCGATCCAGAGGGACGGGAGCGGGATCAGCTGAACCAGGGTCACCAGGACCAGGGCTGCGAACGCTCGCCAAGCGAGGTGGGAGGTGACCCTCGATGGACCGCGCGACGTGAGGGCGCACCAGAGCCAGGCCAGCGTCGCCAGTCCGGCCAATGAGGCGCGACTCTCCACGTGAACCCCGCCGATAGCCAGCGGAGCTCCGAGGATCACGAGCGCCACCAAAAAGAGCCATGGCCGACCGTCGAGGGTCTTCGCCAGCCCTTCTCTCAGGCTACCCGCTTGTTCGGCGGGCAGAGGCCTCAGGACTTCTCCTCCTCTTCGAGGCTCTCATATCCGTAGCCCTCGCCCTTCCCGTAGCCGTAGCCGTAGCCGTAGCCGTAGCCGTAGCCCTGACCGCGGTACTTGTACGCGTTCTTCGGGACCTCACGGTGGTTGAGGATGGAGCCCAGAATGGGGATGCCCACGTCCTGGAGCTGTCGCAGGGCGTTCTGAAGCGCATGTCGAGAGGTTCGGTGCGCGCGCACCACCACCAGGCATGCGTCCACCTTGCCTCCGAGCACGAGCGCGTCCGCCACCGGGTTCACCGGTGGAGAGTCGAAGATGACGATGTCGTAGACGCTCTCCATCTCGGCCTTGACCGCCATGAAGCGCTCCGTGTGCAGGAGCTCGGCCGGGTTCGGAGGCAGCGGCCCACAGGGGAGCACGTGCAGGTTCTCAACGTCCGAGAGCTGGATGTCCTCGGAGATCGGGCCCGTGCCCGCGAGGCACGTGGTCAGCCCGCGCTCGCCATCCAGACCAAAAGTCTTGCGTAGTCGCGGTCTTCGCATGTCGGCCTCGACGAGCAGGACCTTGCTTCCGCTGATCGCCATGGCCACCGAGGTGTTGATCGCGATGGTGCTCTTACCCTCAGAGGGATCCGCCGAGGTGATCATCAGCGAGTTCAGCGGGCGCGTCGTCGACATGAACAAGAGATTCGTCCGCACCGCTCGGAAGGCCTCCGCGACATGGGAGCGTCGATTCTCATGGATGAAGAGATCCCGGAAGCGCCTTCGGACAATCTCGCCGTCCTCGTCCACCTCCTCCTCGGGCTGCTCATCCTCTTCGATCACCGGGAGCACACCGAGGACCTTGAGGCCCATACGCTCCTGAAGCTCGGACCAACTCTTGATGGTCGAGTCCGCGTACTCAAGGAGCGCCGCGAGGACGAGGGCGATCAACAGGGCCAGTCCGACCGCGAAGGCCATGACCATGCGCCTACGAGGCCAGATGGGACGCGCGCTCGTCGCCGTCTCCAGGACGCGCACATTGTTCGTCTCGACCTGGGCGCTCATGGTGGTCTCTACGTAGCGGTTTCGGATCTCCTCGAACTGGGCCTGAGACTGCTTCTCTTCCTCGGCCAGCACAGTGTAGCCGCGCTCGATGTCCGCGATGGACCGGTCCTCCAGCTGGGCCTTACCCAGCTCACTCTCCAGACCTGTCTCGACGTTGCGCACCCGCTGGAGCTCCTTGGTGACGCTCTTGACCAGGTTGGCGATGTGTTGGTGCGCCGTCCGGTGAAGCGAATCCTTGCGCTCGGTCAACTCCAGCACCTTCGGGTGCTGATCAAGGTAGTTGCTCTTGAGCGCCGCCAGGTCAGCGTCGAGCTGGGCGAGCTGGGTCCTGAGCTGCTGGAGCAGGGGATCTCTCAGGAGCTCTGTCGCCTGAATCTTCTCCAGGCTCTTGAGCTTCTTGTAGCGCTTCAGGGTTCGCACTCGGCTCTGCAGTTGGATGCGCTCGATCCGGGTCTTCGTGAGCTCAGCGCTCAAGGTAGAGAGCCGCTCATCATTGGTCTTTCGTGTGTTGGGGATCGTCCCGAGGTCGTGCTCGCTCTCGTAGTCTCGCACGGCCTGGTTGGCCGTCTGGTACTTGGCCTCCCACTCGTCCATCAGGGTCTTGAGCTCCCGTGTCGCGTCCTGGACGACCCGGCGCTTGACCTCGAGATTGTGGTCTCGATAGGCGGCCGCCACTTCGTTTGCCACCGTGATGGCGAAGTCAGGATCCGTGTCGTTGAATCCGATCCCGACGATCATGGTCTTCTTCAGCGGGGAGACATCGACACGCTTGGCGAGCACCTTCGCCATGTTCGCTTCGGCGAGACGCTCACGCTTCTCTTCTGCGGTCAACGTGACACCTGGCTTGTCCAGGCCGAGGAGATGCTCGCTGTTCCAAAGCTTCAGACGGTCGATGACCATCTCGGCCACCTCCGTGCTCTGGATAAACCGGTACTGGCTCTCATAGAAGCGAACGGAGCTCTGGTAGCCACGACGGCTGCCCAGCTCGACGACCTCCTTCACGTTCGACAGCACGCGCGGCGCGCTCTCGTTGATGATCACCTTGGCCTCGGCCCGGTAGATGGGCTGCTTGGAGTCGAGCCAGTAGACCGCCGCAGCGGCTCCGATCAGACCGCCGAAGATCAACAGCAGTTTGTGTCGGAGGCAGAAGCCAATGAAGGTCCGAATTCGGTCCAGGAGCACCACCTCCGAGGCGGCCTCGGATTCCTGCGT
>CALCNF010000752.1 GCA_937897815.1 uncultured Pseudomonadota bacterium
AAGAACTACCGCAAGAGAGGCAAATCTCAGACCGTCAGAGTCCTGGGAGCTAATTCGGTCAATGTCAACGACCCGAAGACAGGCACCACTGTAAGCGCCACTATCAGCACCGTGATTGAGAATGGTGCTGATCCCAACTACGTGCGACGTAACATAATCACCAAGGGAGCAATTGTCGATACTGACAAGGGCAGAGTCCGAATTACTAGCAGACCCGGCATGCACGGAGTAGTCAGCGGTATACTCCTAGAGGACTGAGGCTCGCGAAGCCCTCAAGTCACCCCCTACGCAGCAGGTAGCGTCAGCATGCCACACGACCCCAGCAAGATGAGCGTCTGGACCGGCTACTTCGACTCCAAGCTGAGCCGCTCCGCCGGTCGCAGGGTCCCCAAGGAGGCGAGCGTGCTGGAGGTTGGAACGGGAGCGGGCTACATCTCGGCGCTCCTGAGCTCAATGGCGACGCGGGTCTACACTCTTGAGATCCTGCCCGAGCTCTCCGCGAGGGCGCGCAAGGTCCTCGTCGATGACCTCGACATCCAGAACGTCACGTTCCGCCCGGCTGACGGCTTCCAGGGCTGGAGCGATGAGGCGCCCTACGACGCGATCATCGTGAACAGCGCGGTTCGCGAGGAGGTCCCGTGGCCTCTTGAGGGGCAGCTTCGTGTGGGCAAGCGACTCGTCATCCCGATCGGAGAGCGAGAGCAGCGCATCACGGTCTGGCAGCGGACATCGATGACGGGCGACCTGGAGTTGGTCCATGAGGAGCCCATCTCCATGCCGTTCGCAATGATGGAGGGAGAGGCGCTCGAAGAATGAGTCGCTCGGTGATGCTCATCGCCATCGCGGTCTCGTCGATGTGCGTAGGGTTCGCTCAGACGAGCGCTATCGCGCAGGCGCCACCTGCCGAAGTAGACGCTCCTGGGGAGGCGCCTGCTCAGCCCGCTGATAGCGGGGCCGAGGAGGCCGCTCCGGACGCTCCGAAGCCCGCTCAAGAGCAGGAAGGGCCTGTGATTGTGCCGCCACGACCGTTGGCGGTTCCAAAGGCCGTCTATCCCGAGGCTGCCTTCGAGGCAGGGATTCAGGCCGACGTCGTGCTGCTGATCGACATCGACGTCGAGGGCGCGGTGACCCAGGCCGAGGTCAAGACGCCAGCGGGTCAGGGTTTCGATGAGGCAGCCGTCGCCGCGGTGAAGACCATGCGCTTCTCTCCGGCCACCGTCGATGGGGTGCCGACCCCCGTTAGGATCGCTTACACCTATCGCTTCACCATCGAAAAGAAGGTCGTGAAGAAGCCGCCGCCCCCGCCACTGCGCACGGTCATCGAGGGCGAGGTCGTCGAGCGAGGGACCCGTAAACGACTCGCCGGGGTGCCGATCCTCGTGCAAGAGACGGGCGAGACCTTCTTCAGCGATGAGAAGGGCGCCTACACCATCGAGGCTCGCCAGGGTGGGTCCTACACGCTCACCGTGACGGTTCAAACGCACCTCGACTACAAGAAGGTCGTGACCTTCGACGGTGAGGAGGCCGAGGAGGTGCGGCTGCTGCTCACGCGAGACCGCTACGCCGACTACCGGACCACGATCAAGCGAGAGAAGATCGAGACCGAGGTCGCCAAGAAGAAGCTGAGCGCGACAGAGATCCAGAAGGTACCCGGCAACAGCGGGGACGCCATCAAGGTCGTGCAGACCCTGCCGGGGGTGGCGCGCGGAGCCTTTGGAGGCGCGCGGCCCATCGTCCGTGGCTCAAGCCCGCGGGACACCCGTGTCTATCTAGAGGGCGTTGAGCTGGCTCAGCTCTTTCACTTCGGTGGCCTTTATTCCGTGATGAACACGGATCTCCTCGAGGCCGTAGATTTCTGGCCCGGAGGCTACGGACCCGCCTACGGCAAGGCGCTGGGCGGCCTCGTAGAGCTCCGATTACGACCGTTGAAGCGCGATCGTTGGCACGGCATCTGGGAGACCAACGTGTTTCACAGCGGGTTCCTCTTTGAGGGGCCCGTGGGAGAGAACGGCGCGCTGGCCCTGGCCGCTCGGCGCTCGTACATCGACGTGGTGCTCGAGGCCGTGCTGCCCGATGATATTCTCCAGAACCTCGTAGCGCCCCGATACTATGACTACCAGGTGCGCTACACCCATGACTTCTCTCCGCGGAGCCGCATCGACGCGATGATCCTGGGCGCCGACGATCTGTTCAAGCTGTATCTTGAAGAGAAAGAGGGGCCGGAGGGACAGTTCTTTGGAACGCTCGCGACGCTCTTTGATTTCCATATGGGGCTGGTGCGCTGGGAGTGGGAGCCCGAGAAGGACAAGCGCGTTCGAGTCACGGGACGCATTGGATACAACGGCTTTGATGTGGGGTTAGGGGACCTCTTCAACCTGGACGTCAACAGCTATGCGGCCGACCTCAGGACCGAGTACATCTGGGATGCTCGTGACGACCTCGTCGTCCGCTCCGGTATCGAGACCAACTTTCAGCCCTACCGGTTCACAGGGGAGGTCCCTCCAACCCCGCCGAAGGAGGGTGAGCAGGGGACTCCGCCCGACCTCGATGAGTTCATCTCGTTCACCGAGGAGGGGGACCGCACCATCATCTCCCCCTACGTCGACGTCGCGTGGCAGGTCACCGACACGTGGACCGTGAATCCCGGACTTCGCTTTGAGTCCTACCAGAACTCGTCAGGCTTCTCTTTCTACGGTCTGGAGCCGCGGTTCGCGACCCGATGGACGGTGACCGAGGGCACAACCCTGAAGGGGCAGGTGGGGCACCATCGCCAGCCTCCATTCGAAGAGCAGCAGAGCAACTCCGTTGGCAACCCCGATCTGGATGTCCAGAAGTCCTGGCAATACGCCCTGGGTTTTGAACAGCAGATCGGCGAGTCGGTGCTGGCGGATATTCAGGGCTTCTATAAGGACATGTGGGGGCTGGTCGTTTCGCCCGACCCTCTGGAGGACACGGAGGACGTCTCCGTATCCGACGGCGTCGGACGCGTCTTCGGCCTCGAGGCGATCGTCCGGCACGATCCGACGGAGCGGTTCTTTGGGTGGTTGAGCTACACCCTGATGCGGGCTGAGCGACGCGACCGACCTGGTGAAGACTGGCGACCCTTTGACTTCGACCAGACGCACATCTTGACGGCGGTCGGGGTCTTTCAGTTGGGCTCGGGTTGGGAGGCTGGGTTCCGGTTCCGCCACACCACAGGTAACCCCTACGACCCGATCACGGGCGGTCTGTACAACGTGGATACGGACTTCTTCGTGCCCGTGTACGGAGCTCCGAACTCGGGGCGTTTGCCCGATTTTCAGCAGCTTGATCTGCGCGTGGACAAGAAGTGGATCTATGACACCTGGATGCTGAACCTTTATCTGGAGGTTCAGAACGTCTACCTGCACGAGAACGTGGAGGGCTTCGGATACAGCTACGATTTCTCGGAGCGTATCCCTGTCACGGGCATCCCGATTGTCCCCAATTTTGGTCTGCGAGCGGACTTCTAAGAGCGTCCGAACGGAAGTAGAGTCGCCTCGTAGCGAAGGGTTTCATTGACTCCGAGGCCCACATTCTTAGAAGATTGGGGGAGTCGAAATGGCGCGAAGGAGCGAAACCTCATGATCTCTCTCACAGAAGCCGCAGCGAAAAAGGTCAAGGGCATGGCGCAGCAGCACGAGGTCGATTCGGCCGGCGTCCGCGTTATGGTTGTGGGCGGTGGTTGCTCTGGATTGTCCTATGACATGGACTTCGAGCAGGAACCCGGAGAAGGCGATCAGGTCTTCGATAGCGAGGGCGTGAAGGTCTACATTGACCCCATGAGCTTCGTGTATCTGGATGGCACATCCATCGATTACGTCGAGACCTTCAGCTTCAGCGGCTTTCACTTCGAGAACCCGAACGCCAAGAAGTCTTGCGGATGCGGTTCCAGCTTCACGATCTAACGGGCCCACTTCGCTCAACAGGCCTCTGTGACTATCCCTGAGTTGGCCTCCGTGGGCGCGGGTCAGGCGGTCGTACGTCTGCCCGAGCTCGACAACGTCGCGATCACCCGCCGCGTGGCGCGGGTCATCGATCATCCGCACTTCCAACGGTTGCGCAGGGTGCGTCAGCTCGGTCCCACAGCCTGGGTTTATCCGGGCGCTACCCACACCCGGTTCGAGCACAGTCTGGGCGTATACGGAACGACGACGCGTTACTTGAACGCGCTCCTTGGACACGGCCACGTTCGCGACGGGCTCGAGGAAGAGGACCTACGCACGGCGCTCATGGCGGCGCTGCTGCATGACGTGGGGCACTACCCCTTCGCTCATATGCTCGAGGCCGTTCATCATGCCGGCTTCGACACGCCTCGGCATGAGGACCTGGCCGCGGAGATCATCCGGGGTCAGGCGGCGGGCCTCACGTCCACGACCGAGACGATCGCGGGCCTGCTCAAGCGTGAGATGGGCGTCGACCCCGAGCGCGTGATCCAGTTGATCGTATCGAAACGGGCAGCGCTCAAGCGCCCCGTTGATCGTCTCTTGCAGTCGATCATCTCGAGCGCGATTGACGCCGACAAGATGGACTACCTCTGGAGAGACTCGGTTCACCTGGGCGTTCCCTATGGACGGGGCTACGATCGGAATCGGCTCCTGAACGCGATCACGACGAACGGGGATGGAGATGCCCTCGCGGTCTCGTCCAAGGGGATCATCTCAGCCGAGATCTTCCTCCTGTCCCGGTACGCCATGTTCTCAGAGGTCTACTGGCATCACGCTGTCAGGAGCGTCTCCTGCATGATGGAGGTGGCCTGGGCAGACCTCGTCGCTCGGGAGGCGCCGTCTCGCGACGACCTCGTGAGCCGTCTCCTCAGCGTCGGGGACGACGAGCTCCTGCGGACCCTGTACGCCGAGGCCCCTCCGGCCAGCGTCTCAGGGCTGATCCTGAAGGGGATCGCGGGGGATCGACGGGGGCTCTACAAGAGGCTGGTCACTTGGTCACGGGTCTACGACGACCCCGCCAAACGGCATGCCTACGACGCTCTGTACACCATGGATCGTGCGCACCTTGGCGACCTCCTTGAGCGCCTCTCTGCGCGTCTGGTGGAGGGAGCTCCGCTGCCTCCGGGCGCGCTCCTCCTGGATATCCCTCCCCGTGACAAGGACTCGATCCCCGATGTCGCCGTTCATTATCCGAGGGCTGGCGCGGGAGCGGGCGCCTACACGAGCCTCGCCAAGGCCTCGAAGATCGTGGGTGGCATCGCCGAGGACTTCATCGGTGTGGTGAAGAAGATCCGCCTGTTCGTCCATCCGGCCTACGTGGATCGTGTCCCGTCATGCTCCGTGACGCTTGAGGCCCTCGTGCAGGAGACCGTCGCAGGCGGGTGAGAAGCATGACTGCCTCCTGAACCTGGCGTAGAAGCGAGCCATGCTCTCTCGCCTTTTTCCAATCGGTCAGCTCCTGAAGGACGCCACTCCTGAGCTGGTGGTCGTCGACGTTGGAGCCTTGCCCCACGGCGAGACGGTCTACGCCCCGCTCATGTCACAAGGACTGTGTCGCGTTGTCGGGTTTGAGCCTGCGGACGGCGCTTGTGAGACGCTCGCGGAGCAGTTCGGCGCGCCACACTGCTTCCTACCTTACGTGATCGGAGATGGTGGCGAGGGGCTCCTCAGGCTCACTCGGTCGCCGCTGACGTCCTCGCTCTATGAGCCGAATCAGGCGCTGCTTCAGGTCTTCCAGCAGCTTCCGGAGCTCTGTGAGGTCGTCGAACGCTTGCCCGTCCAAACACACCGGCTTGATGACATTCCTGAGGTACAAGGCGCGAGTTTCCTGAAGCTCGATGTCCAGGGCGCAGAGCTGGACGTGATTCGCGGAGCGACCGACGTGCTCGCCTCGGCGCTCGTCGTACAGACGGAGGTTGAGTTCCTGCCGCTGTATGAGGGGCAGCCCCTGTTCGCGGAGATCGACCAGGCGATGCGGGAGCGTGGGTATGTCCTGCACCGGATACTGGGGGCCGGCTCTCGAGCCTTCGCGCCCATGCTGGTCGACGGCGACCCCAACCGAGGGTTGAACCAGCACATCTGGAGCGACGCGGTCTACGTCCGTGACTTCCTGCGCCTCGACGAGCTCGAGCCTCATGAGCTCCTCCAATCGGCGGCCATCCTGCACACCTGCTACGGTTCCTATGACCTCGTGTACCGTTATCTGGCCGCGCACGACGCTCGCGCGCCGGGGCTGTTCGCGCCCCGCTACCTGAATCTGCTGCAGAGCTCTCTGGCCTGAGCCCACAGGAGGGCACAGGTCCCCTCGCGCGCGGCGCATGTTTTGCACGCACGCGACAATCGAGGGAGCATCAGGCGGTAGTGCCCGCTTTTTCGGGCGGCGAGAACCGCCATGGAGGCGGCCGACGCGGAGTGAAGACGATTTTTTTCGACGAGACGCCAATCGGTTCCGAAAGGACCTCTGAGGACGCGCCCAGAGAGGGCCGTTCATGAGTGAAACCGAGAAGACGGATCTCCTGCGCGACGACGCCGCTGTGCGGGAGGCCTTTCGAAGAGGAGAGCGCTCCGCCATGGCTCAGGTCTACACCGAATATAGCCCGCTCGTGCAGACGATCTGCACCCACGGGTTTGGTGGTTTCCGGGGCTTCTTCTCGTCTGCGGATCGGGAAGACGCGGTCCAGCAGATCTTCATGGCGGCGTTCGAGGAGCGCACGCGGCTCGCTTACGATGGGCTCAAGCCCTATGGCTCGTTCCTTCGGGGCGTCGCGCAGAACACGGTCCGGCGCATGCTGGAGAAGAGAACGCGCTTCCAGAGAACGGACGCTCCGGCACCACAACAAGACCAGGGGCTCGAGGACCAGGCCATCGAGGCTGAGACCCTGGGGCTCGTGCGCCGCTTCCGGAGCACGGTGGTCGATCCGCCGGAGCCGGTGGTGCTGCAGCGCTACTTTATCGACGGGGTCTCCGAGGAGGCGCTGGCCGTCGAGCTCGGATGCACCCGATACCGACTACGTAAGACCATCGCGCGAATTCATAAGCGTATGGAAGGATACTTTAAGGCTCATGGTGTTTCGGCTCTTCCATAGATCGGGCTCCGAGGCGGAGCGGCTCATCCGCCGCTACCTCGACCCGACCCGCTCCTGG
>CALCNF010000753.1 GCA_937897815.1 uncultured Pseudomonadota bacterium
CCGAGAGGAGCGGGTCGACCGTCCCGATCAAGATGTTCGCAGAGTAGCCCCCCGAGACGCCAGCGAACGCCGCCGCCAGACCGACCATCGGGTTTCGCCCAACGGAGTGGAACACGACCGCCGCGAGGGGGATGAGGACCACGTAGCCCATCTCCGAGGCCGTGTTGGAGACGACGGCGGCGAAGACGACGACCGCGGTCAGCAGGTTTCGGGGAGCACCAAGAACCAGCGCGCGAATCGCCGCGCTCAAGAGACCCGCCCGCTCGGCCACTCCGACGCCGAGCAACGCGACCAACACGGTCCCCAGCGGCGCAAACGAGGTGAAGTTCGTGACCAGCTTCATGCTGATGCGGCGCAAGCCCTCGGGATTGAGGAGACTCACCGCTCGAATCACGCCATCGGGCGCTCGCCCGTTCGCTCCCAGGGGGCGCGGGTCGGCGACCGACACCTCGAAGTAGCCGGCGATCCCGGACGCCACCAGGACGAGCAAGCAGATGAGGGCAAACAGGGTGACCGGATGAGGCAGCAGATTGCCCAGCCACTCGACGGCATCCAGAAAGCGCTCGAAGGCGCCGCGCTTCTGTGGTTTTGACTCAGGGTTCATGGAGGGAGTCTAGCACGTTCCGCGGGTCTGTAAGCCGCTAAGCGGCGCCCTTTATTCGGCGTGTCGCGACGGCCCCGCAAAACCACTCGGGACTTACGTCACCGCCGCCGTGACACCCAAGACACAAGGTTCTGTCGTAGGCCCGCATCCATACCTAAGACTTCGACTCTGACTTCCTGCGCGGGAGGTCTTTCAGCACCTTGGCCCTGGCGTAGGGTTTCATGGCCTTCCAGCCCCTCGACTCCTCACGCGTCATCCCGCAGGCGGCGCACCAGCCACGGGGGCCTGTGTAGCGGCAGATATCTACGCAGGGGCTCTTCTTGCTCTTGCTCATTGGGCTCGCATGGGCGCTAGCGGGTGACCCGTCTCAAGGCCTCTTCGATTCCGGCCTCGAGCTTTCGAAGTCTACAGAACTCCTCAAAGAGGCGCTGCTCCAGGTTCTTGAAGTTCAACGGGAGCTTACGAACGCAGACGGTGTAGCCGCTGCCCACGGTCTTGTAGCCCTTCCAGGAGTCGATTCGGTCACCTTCCAGAGACAGGAGCTCCTGAATGAACTGAGACTGTGATGGGCAGTCTTCCTCTGCGTGTACGCAGATCGGAAACTCCTTCTGCCGGACCTCTCGCGCCTCAATGTAGGTCTCGAAGTGGATCCCGCCCTGGTTGTGGTTGTGCCAGCTGTCCTTGTAGAGCTGAAGGTACTCGCCCCGGTTGTAGACACTCCAGTCGTCCCCGAAGGCCTTCGCACCGAGCAGCATCTTCTCGAGGTTGCGGAACACGCCCTTCACGTTCTTCATATCAGGATCCGACACGCCAGACGGTGACACCACCCCCGCCATCCAGGGCGGCCAGGCCTCGCCCATCCGGGCGCCACGCGAGGCCGGCGATGACCTCCTCTACGACGGCGGCTCCGACCACCTCACCATCACCATCCATCTGCAAGTCCCAGACGGCCACCACGCCATCTCGCCCCCCGGAGGCCAAGCGGCGACCACGACGGGCAAAAGACACGGTGGTGATGGGCTCCACATGGAGCTTCAGCACCCCGGGCCGTGTCCCTTCTGGGCCCTCTCCGTGGAAGCTCCAGACGGTCGCATGGGGTCCGCCGTTGGTCGCCAGAAGGGTCCCTGTCCCATCGAACGCCAGCGCAGAGGGCTTACCAGGATAGCCATGCATCGCGGAGTCCTCGCCCGATTCGCGACGCCAGAAATGAACCGAGTTGTCCTGGCTGCCGCACGCAACAATGCTCCCGTCAGGGCTGAGCACCATCGACACCAGGGAGCCCTTCCACTCGAGTCGCTGCAGGAGCGTGTTCGAGGTGACGTCGATGAAGGACACCCTGCCATAGCAGGCGATGGCGAGCTCTCCCGGGCCCGCCCATGCCAACGCGCTGACCGTGCTGGGCTGGTCCTCCGACCGCCAGATCTGCTGCCCGTCCAGGTCAAACACATAGACGGCTCGTGACAGGGAGGCCGCGAGGAGTCGCCCGTCCGTAGACCAGGCGAGCTTCTCTGCCCAGCCTTTGCCAAGATCAAGGACGTTGCGCACCTCCCCGTCGGCGGCGCCCCAGATGCGCACACACCCATCTTGCCCAGCGGTCGCAAACAGAGCGCCATCCGGGTGCATCTCCAGCGCAAGCAAGCCCCGCTCATGGACCTCAGCGTGCCCCCAGCGCTCAGCGCCGGACCTGCCCTCAAAAGCATAGACGCCGCCAGCGGCGTCGCCCACCACGAGGACCTCTCCGTTTGCCGACCATGCGCTGTCGATCGCGTAGTCGCCGACCTCGGCGGACCAGCCGCTTCGCAGGGAGCCTATAGGTCCAGGGTTGCTCAGATCAGGCATGTTTTGAATCCCGCGGTGATGCTGTCCTGATCAAGATTGCGCCCGATAAAGACGAGCTGGTTCAGGCGGGGCATGTCTCCCCAAGGCCTGTCAGGCTGTCCGTCAAAGAGCATATGAACGCCCTGGAAGACGAACCGATTGGGGTCATCGGCCACGCTCAGGAAGCCCTTCATGCGGAAGATGTCGATACCGCGGATACGCAAGAGCTCGCTCAGCCAGACGTTCAGGCGCTCTGGGTCCACATCTCCCTCACACTCGATCGCGAATGAGCCGACCTCGTCGTCGTGCTCATGCTGCGCTACCCAGACGCGTTCGGCCTCGGCGGGGACGACCGCCCCGTCGTCGACGCGGATCAGCTTCATGTCGAACTCTTCGGCGGTGTGCTGGGCGTAGAGGCCCACCTGAACGGCCTCTTGGACGTCGAGAAAGAACGACTTGCTGCCCGGCGCCTGGAGCTGAAGGCTCACGTGTCGCTCGAACTCCAGGGATGCGCCTGGGGCTACGTCGTCTGCGGCCTCAGCGTAACGGCGGACACACCACTCAGCCCCCTCGCGCAGTGCGGCGTCATCACCGCCCTGCCCTGCCTTCACGACCAGCGACATCTCCGGGTCAGGCCCCTCTTCGAGGGTGAGCTCGTAGCGGCCCGCCTGGAGCGGATACACGCCCGTCCACTCGAACGGATATTCCGGCTCCAGAAAGGTCGGGCGACGCTCGAGCACCTGGTCCAGATCAAAGGCGCTCAGGTTGAGCACGGTGTCCACCGGCACATCGGCCTTCTCGCTCCGAACGACTCGGGCCATTCGGTTCATGTCCCGCAATCGCGCTTCCAGATTGTCCAGTCCGTCGTCCTCCACGAGGTCTGTCTTGTTGAGCACGAGCACATCGGCGAACGCGATCTGCTCCGTGCTCTCATCGCTCCGGCCGAGCTGCTGCTCGACGTGGGCGGAGTCGACCAGGGTGACGATCCCGTCGAGCATGAACTCCTCGCGGATCTCGTCATCCATGAAGAAGGTCTGAGCCACAGGTCCGGGGTCTGCCAGGCCGGTGGTCTCCACCAGCACGTAGTCAAACTTGTCCCGGCGCTTCATCAGGTTCCCAAGAACTCGAATCAGGTCGCCACGGACCGTGCAGCAGATGCAGCCGTTCGACATCTCGAAGATCTCTTCATCGGCGTTGATCACGAGCGCCTGGTCGATGCCCACCTCGCCGTACTCATTCTCGATAACAGCGATGCGCTTACCGTGCTCCTCGCTGAGGATTCGATTGAGGAGTGTCGTCTTTCCTGATCCCAGGAAGCCCGTGAGGATCGTGACAGGTACTTTTTGCTTAGCGTTCATCTAATTCTCCTTAAAGATGGATTCGAGCACTGATGTCTCGACCGACCAGCCCCACGCCGCGCAGACCTCAACGAGGTCGTTGGCGTCGATTTCGTCGGTGGGTTTATGGATCTTGTGTTGCACCTGCGCTTCGCCAGCGCGCAGTAAGCCAATGACGGTCTCCAGGGGAGCGCACCCCTGCTCCAGGCACGCCAACTGCGCGACCGTGACCAGGGCGTCTTCAGGAAGCGCCAGCGCACCGCTGAGAGTCCTCTTGATACGCCGAACGGACTCCAGCCGCGGACGCTTCGCCGTGCTACCGATCACGAGCCCCCCTTTGTGTCCAAAGACATCGCGAGGCCTGCTCTCTTCAGCCAAGGCGCCGAGAGCCCCTCATGCAGGTCACCATCGAAGACCACCGCCCCGCCATGCAGGAGAACCACCCGCTGGGCTCCCAAGGGCAACGAGTGCAGGTCATGCGTGGCCCAAAGACACGCTGCGCCAGACTGCGCTGCATACTTCTCGATCAACCCCATCAACTGCTCACCCGCGACGGGGTCCAAGCCCGATGTCGGTTCGTCGAGCAGGAGGAGTTCAGGCTCCGTGACGAGCAGACCCGCCAACGCGACGCGTCGCTGCTCCCCGAAGCTCAGGGCGTGGCAGGGACGCATGAGGAGGTCGCCGACCCCAAGCGCCTCCGCAACCTCAGCGGTGCGACGGTGGGCCTCCCCATGCTCAACGCCTCGTTGAACGAGGCCCCATGCGATGTCCTCCGAGACCGTGCTCGCGATAAAGTGGTGCTCGGGGTTCTGAGTGAGAAGAGCGACACGCCCATCCAGTCGCTTCGACAGCGGGAGGTCAGCGCTCAGCTCGAAGCCCAGCCGCGCCACCACCCCGTTGCCTGGGGCATCGAGCCCTGC
>CALCNF010000754.1 GCA_937897815.1 uncultured Pseudomonadota bacterium
CGCCAGGGCGTCCAGCTCCCCGGAGGCGAGGCGCTCGTGGAGCCGGGGCCAGGCGATCTCCCGTTGAACCAGCTCGCGAAGCCCATCGACGCGGAAGATTCCCGTCGCCGGGGTCGCGCCCCGACCGAAGAGCCGGCGCGTACCCGAGCCCAGGATGCGCAACATCCGCAGGTACGAGGCGTCGAGGACGTCGCTCATCTCCAGGCTGCACCACAGCTCAACCAGGGAGGTGACGGCGGATGGGCTCACGCCGTGGCTCGCCAGGTAGGCGGCGTTCACGGCGCCCACCGACGAACCGGTTAGGACACGAATCGACGAGAGAACCTCGGGCTCATGCTCGGCGATCCACTGGAGCACGCCGAGCTCGTAGGCGCCGCGCGCGCCTCCTCCGGAGAGCACGAGCCCGATCTGGGGAACGGAGGTCATGGTCCATGATTCTCACCCCATCCTGCCCCCGGGGGCAATCGGTCGAGCCTCGATCGGGACCGTGGACGGGGGGCGTTGGTTTGCACGCCTTGAGGCTCCGGGTTAGACCAGAGGTCTCGACAAAGACCCATCATCGGGGAGCAGAGCTTTGGAACCGACGACCATTGAGCTGATCGCCTGCGTCCTGTTCGGACTGGCGATCCTGCACACCTTCAGCGTCAAGCGCTTCGAGCACATGGCCCACAAGTACCCGGAAGGGTCCATCGGGGAGAACGCCTACCACTTCCTCGGTGAGGTGGAGGTCGTGTTCGGGCTCTGGGCGGGTGTCTTTATCGTGACCATGGCCGCTCTGAACGGGGTCGCCGAGCCTATCGCTTACATGGAAGGGAAGCTCGACGGATACAGCGTCAATTACACAGAGCCAGCCTTCGTGTTCGCGATCATGGCCATGGCGGCGACCCGCCCCGTGATCGACCTGGCCGGCGCGATGATTCAGTTCGTCGCCAAGCTGCTGCCCCTGTCGAACAGCGTCTCCTTCTTCGTCGTCGCCCTCGTCCTCGGCCCCATCCTCGGCTCGTTCATCACGGAGCCGGCGGCCATGACGGTCACGGCGCTGATCCTCAAGCGTCGCTACTACGACCAGGGCATGACCACGAAGTTCATGTACGCCACCATCGGCGTCCTCTTCGTGAACATCTCCGTGGGCGGCACCCTGACCCACTTCGCGGCGCCTCCCGTCCTGATGGTGGCGGCCACGTGGGACTGGGACATGATGCACATGGTGCGGCACTTCGGCTGGAAGTCAGCGATCGGCGTGCTCATCAACGCGGTGATCCTGACCGTGATGTTCAAGGATGAGCTCAAGAACATGAGCGTGGACGATGATGAACAGGCCGATGAGCGACCGCCCGTGCCAGGCTGGCTCACCCTGATCCACATGATCTTCATGGCCCTGGTCGTCTTCAACGCCCACCACATGGTGGTGTTCCTGGGTATCTTCCTCTTCTTCCTGGGCATCGTGGACGTGACCATGGAGCACCAGGACCGCCTCCAGCTACGAGAGGCCCTGCTCGTGGGCTTCTTCCTCGCCGGTCTCGTGACCCTGGGTGGCTTTCAGAAATGGTGGCTGCAGCCCCTGCTCACCCAGCTCGACAGCCTGCCGCTGTTCCTTGGGGCCACGGGCCTGACGGCCATCACAGACAACGCCGCCCTGACCTACCTGGGCTCCCTGGTCGAAGGCCTCAAGGACGCTGACAAGTACGCCCTGGTGGCCGGCGCCGTGGCCGGCGGCGGCCTCACGGTCATCGCCAACGCGCCGAACCCAGCGGGCTTCGGCATCCTCAAGAGCAGCTTCGGCGACGAGGGCATCAGCCCCATCGGGCTGCTCACAGGAGCCCTGGCGCCCACGGCGGTCGTCATGGTCTGTCTCTGGTTCCTCCCGAGCCTCTAGGAGGCCTGGGAGGGGCGCCAAAGCCAGGCGTGGCTCAGCTCTTCGCCAGTCGTCTGAGCACCGTGTGGAGGATGCCTCCGTTGCGGTAGTAATCCACCTCCACCGGCGTATCGATGCGGCAGCGGGCCTCGAACGTGGTGGCCGACCCATCGGCGGCCGTAGCCGTGACCGAGAGGTTCTGAAGGGGCTCAACCGCGTCGTCCACGGCGATATGGAAGGCCTCCTGACCCGTGAGGCCAAGGGACTCCGCGGTCTGACCCGCGAGATACTCAAGGGGGAGCACCCCCATGCCGATCAGGTTGGAGCGGTGAATACGCTCGTAGCTCTCGGCGATCACGGCGCGCACGCCCAGAAGATAGGTCCCCTTGGCGGCCCAGTCGCGGCTAGAGCCCATGCCGTAGTCCTTACCGGCGAGGACGATGAGCGGGATGCCGTGCTTTTGGTACTTCACCGAGGCGTCGTAGACGTAGCAGACCTCACCCTGCTTCGGAGAGACCTTGGAGTCGTAGGTCAACCCGGCCGGCGAGACGCCGGGCTCCTCATCGGGCCCCAGGTAGGTCGTGAAGCCGCCCTCTGTGCCCGGGGCCATCTGGTTCTTGATGCGGATGTTTCCGAAGGTGCCCCTGGTCATCACACGATCGTTGCCGCGACGGGATCCGAAGCTGTTCCAGCTGCCTCGCTCCACACCGTTGGCCAGGAGATACTGGGCGGCGGGGCTCTCGGGCGGGATCGCGCCCGCGGGCGAGATGTGATCGGTCGTAACGGAGTGGCCCACCTTCATGAGGACACGGGCCCCGTGGACGGCTGAGATCGCCGGCGCCTCCTCGGGCATATCGACAAAGAAGGGCGGCTCCTGGACATAGGTGCTGTCGGGGTTCCAGTCGTAGACCTGCCCCGTCGGAGCGCTCAGGGCCTGCCAATCCGCGGGGCCGACCATCTTGGCTCCGTAGCGCGCCTCGAACTGCTCGCGGGTCACGGCCTCCGCCATGGCGGTGGCGATCTCATCGTTGCTCGGCCAGACGTCGCGAAGGTAGACCGCCTGGCCACCTGAGCCGACGCCGATGGGCTCGTTGCGGATGTCGATATCGACGTTGCCGGCCAGCGCGTAGGCGACGACGAGCGGAGGAGACGCCAGGTAGTTGCCGCGCGTGTGCGGACTCACGCGTCCCTCGAAATTTCGATTGCCCGAGAGCACGCTGGTGACGAGAAGCTCGTCCTCGACGACGGCGTCGCGGATCGGGCCCGATAGAGGACCCGAGTTCCCGATGCAGGTCGTGCATCCGTAGCCGACCGTATAAAAGCCGATCTCCTCCAGGTGGGGAGTGAGCCCGGCCTTATCCAGATAGTCGGAGACGACCCGCGATCCAGGCGCGAGCGAGGTCTTCACCCAGGGCTGGGCCTTCAGACCGAGCTCGTTGGCCTTCTTGGCCACGAGGCCCGCAGCGACCATCACCGCTGGGTTGGAGGTGTTCGTGCACGAGGTAATGGCGGCGATCACCACCGATCCGTCCTTCAAATCAAAGGACGTCCCCTTGTAGTTGACCCCGGTGGAGGACCTTGGCGCGGTGCGCCCGTAGACCTCGGACATGGTGTTTCGCCAGCTCGCCTGGAGATCGTCGAGGACGATGCGATCCTGCGGTCGCTTGGGTCCGGCGACCGAGGCCTTCACCGTGCTCATGTCGTAGCTCAGGTTCGACGAGTAGGTGATCTCCGCGCTGTCATCGCGCCAGAGACCCTGGGCTTTGGAGACCTTCTCCACGCGGTCGATCACCGACTCGGGTCGGCCGGAGAGCTCGAGGTACTCCAGGGTCTTCTCGTCGATGGGAAAGTAGCCGATGGTCGCGCCATACTCCGGCGCCATGTTGGAGATCGTCGCGCGGTCGGCGAGGGAGAGGTTGTCGAGGCCAGGGCCGTGGAACTCCACGAACTTGCCGACCACGCCGTGAGCGCGCAGCTGCTCGGTGACCGTGAGGACCAGATCGGTCGCGGTCGCGCCCTCGGGCAGCGCGCCGGTGAGCTCGAACCCGACCACCTCAGGGATGAGCATGTAGATGGGCTGCCCAAGCATGCAGGCCTCGGCCTCGATACCGCCCACGCCCCAACCGACCACACCGAGGCCGTTGATCATCGTCGTGTGGCTGTCGGTCCCCACGAGGGAGTCCGGGTAAGCGACCGACTCGCCTGCGTCGTCCATCGTGAGGACGCCGCTGGCCAGATACTCCAGGTTCACCTGGTGGACGATCCCGATGGAGGGCGGCACGACCGAGAAGTTCGAGAAGGCGTTCTGGCCCCACTTCAGGAACTCATAGCGCTCCCGGTTTCGCTCAAACTCGATGCGCGTATTCATGGCCATCGAGCCGGCGTCTCCATAGGCGTCGACCTGCACGGAGTGGTCGATAACCAGGTCCGCGCGGATGAGCGGGTTCACCTTGGCGACGTCTCCACCCATGCGCTCCATGGCGCTCCTGAGGGCCGCGAAGTCCACGACCGCGGGGACGCCCGTGAAGTCCTGCAAGACGACGCGACCGGGCTTGAAGGCGATCTCTTGTTCGCCGACGTTCGTGGCGTCGTAGTTGGCCAGGGCGCGCACATGCTCCTCGGTCACCACGAAGTCGTCGCAGTTACGCAGGCACGACTCGAGCAGCACCTTAATGGCGTGGGGGAGCTTCTCGACGTGGCCGATACCCGCGTCGGTGAGGGCCCCGAGTCGATAGATGGCCACGGGGCCTTCGGAGGTCTGAACGTGGGTTCGGGCTTGGAAGCGATCCTGCAGTGCCATGGGCTCTCCCGGACTTGGGCCTCTTCGCGGAGAGAGGCGGTGTGCATTGGGGAGGCTGGGAATATCGTAAAGCCACGTTTTTCTCTAGGGGAAGGCACCGCCAGGCGGCCCTTCATATCGTCATTGCGTCGCCAAGCGACCGTGCGGTAGAGAGGCGCCCAAGAAAGAAGGGGAGGTGGAGACATGCGGACTACAGTCGCGGTCATGTCGACGCTTGTGTTGAGCTGGGCGCTGAGCGCCCCGGTGGCTATCGCCGCCGAAGGAGCGAGCCAAGCGCCGGAGGGGAATTCTAAGAGCCCGTTGCTGGAGGCCAGTGGCCGAGCGGGGCGACTCACGGCGTCTCTTGAGACGCGAATCAGCGCCGAGCAGGTGAGCGCCATTCCCGTGGACGCGAGCGGCGCCAGTTTTGAGGCGGGCGCCCTGCTTCGTTCTCGGATCCGCCCTGGCCTCGTGTGGAGCACCGAGCGCACGATCGCGCCGTTCTTCGCCAAGGTCGAGCTCGAGGCCGATCTGCATGAGGGGACGTTCTACGATGAGCCGACGCTCTTCGGCCCCGGATACCCGGGCACGGACGACGCGGAGATGAGCGTCCGCAAGGCCGCGCTGACGCTCTCGGTCGGCGGCCTGCTCAACGTCACGGGAGGCTACCTTACGAGCCACTGGGGGCTCGGGCTGATGGCCAACGACGGCGCGCACGGCTGGAAGCCGGGCAGCGCGAACTTCACCCATGAGGTCGGCGGAGACCGCGTGCTGCGCGCCATGGTGAGCACATCGCCGATCCCCGGCATGGGTCTGATGGCCGCGGCCGCCTACGACGTGGTCCAGCACGACGACGCGATGCTGGAGGGGGACGAGGCCTCTCAGTGGGTCGGCGCCCTGGTCTACGGGATGGGCAAGCCGAACACGGCGGGCGTCTACGTGGTGTCCCGTTACCAGGAGTCCGCCGCCGGGGCGGAGACGGAGGTCGTGGCCATCGACGCGATGGGCATGGGCGAGCTGCCCCTGGGCAACATGAAGCTCCACCTGGCCGCCGAAGTCGCCACGGTGTTCGGCGGGACGAAGCTGGGTCCAAACGCCGTCTATCCCGAACACGACATCTTCAGCGTGGGCGCTGTCGTAAAGGCGGGCCTGCAGCTGGAGCGCTGGGGTGTCTGGCTCGACACGGCGTACGCGAGCGGAGATCAGAACGCTGATGACGGTCAGGTCAACGCCTTTAAGGCCGATCCGAACTTTCAGCAGGGACTGCTCCTGCACCGCTACATCATGGCCGCTCAGACGGCGCGCGCTCCACACACGGCCTCCAACCCGGACCTCGTGGGCGTCCCGGCCGACGATCTCGATCGGATCCCCACGCGCGGCGCCTTCACCAACACCGTGTCGGTGTTTCCCCGGATCTGGTGGAGACCGGTCCCGACCCTGGAGCTCTACGGGGGCGCCTTGATCGCGCTCTCGCCCGCCTCTGTGTCCGATCCCCTTGAGTCACGGTTGGCCGGCGGAGTGCCCACGAACGCGCTCGGGGGTGATCCCGGCTCCTATCTGGGAGCGGAGCTTGACGCTGGGGTGCGCTGGAACATGAATCTCGAGGGCCTCCATCTAGGAGCGGCGTTCGAGGCGGCGCTCTTCCTCCCGGGGGACGCCTTTGTGGATCCGGCGGGCAACGCTCCTGACCCCGTGAGCGGCGCACGATTTACCCTGACTGGACGACTGTAGGAGGCGGCTCATGACACGCTCAAACACTACGCTCATCATCGCCGCGGCGCTCCTGTTCGGGTGCGAATCCCGGACCCCCGAGGGACTGGGACCGGCGGCCCCGGCGGCCACGACGGTCGCCATGGACTTCTATAACAAGCCGCTCCCTGAGATTCCGCTGCCCAACGACGTGGCGACCCGCTACGACGCGACCTCGGCGACGGGGCGCAGGATCAACGCCTCGCTGGTCGCCCCCACCGAGTTTGAGAAGAAGGCTCGCGCGAGCATCGACGGTCTTGATGGCTGGGGAACCTACGCGCCCATCACCATCCCGTTCACCGCGCCGATCGACGTGTACAGCGTTCGGGATCGCCACTGCATCTATGAGCCCCGCCTCCCCTCGCCGGCGGGCTTCGAGGAGCCCGATGAGGGCGCTGAGGTGTGCGTCTTTGACCCCGACCAGAGCGACGACGCGGTGTACCTCGTAAACGTGGACCGGGACTCGGACGAGTTCGGCCGGGTCCACCACCTCGACGTCGGTCACGGCAACTACCCGATCATCCTCGAGGACCTCGACGCCTACTGGGACAACGATCCCCGCGATTGGCTCCTGTCGGTCTTCATGGACGAGGAGGACGAGGATCTGAACGGCGACGGGATCCTCCAGCCCGAAGAGGACACAGACTCGGACGGCGTCCTCGACGTCCCGAACTACTTCCCCGGCATGAACCCGCCCCGGGATGACCTCAAGGCGCGCGCGGACGCCCTGATGAGCTTCTACGACCGAGAGACCCGAACCCTGGTCGTTCGGCCGATGATGCCGCTGCGGGAGCGAACGACCTACGCGGTGCTCGTGACCCGGCGCATCCTCGACGAGGGAGGAGAGCCGGTGGGCTCGCCCTTCCGCATCATCAACCATGAGAGCCAGACCGCGGACCTCAAGCCTCTGCTCGACGTGATGCCCGAGGGTCTGGCGGTTCCCGATATCGCCTTCGCCTTCACCTTCTCCACCCAGACGATCGAGTCGGGCTGGAAGGCGCTACGCGACGGCCTCTACGGCCACGGCGTACAGGCCCACCTGGCCGAGCGCTTCCCGGCCGAGATCGCGACCCTGGAGCCGGTCCGAGACGCGGGCTACTTCGACGGCATGACCCGCCCGACGATCCTCCCCAACGAGCACTGGGCCAAGGGCGCCTACGGGCTCCTCTCCAGCCAGCTCCTCGGCTCAAGTACGGACAGCCTGACCTACAAGATGAGCATGGAGCATCAGCCCTTCATCGACTACCACGTCGTGGGCTCCTTCGACTCTCCTCAGCTCTTTGAGCGCTATGACGAGGAGGGGCATCTCCTGCCCCTCGACGAGCAGATCTGGCCTGAAGATCTGGAGACGAAGCCAGTTCACACCCGCGGCGAGCGGGTCCACTTCTGGCTGGCCATGCCTCGAAAGGAGGTCTCGGTGCGCGGCGAGGGCAAGCCTGTTCCGGTGGTGATCCTGGGGCATGGATACGGGAGTCAGCGGTTTGAGGCCCTGGAGTTCGCTCCCTACTTCGCCAAGCTCGGTATCGCGACCCTGGCCATCGACTGCGTCTCCCACGGCATCGGGATCAACGAAGAGGAGCGCAAGGAGGTGCAGGACATCCTCAGCGCCCTGGGCCTGAAGTCCTTCATGGAGGCGATCCTGACCGACCGGGCCTTCGACCAGAACGGGGACAGCGTCACCGACTCGGGGGCTGACTTCTGGACGGGCTACATGTTCCACACCCGCGACGTGGTCCGCCAATCAGCGCTCGACTACATGCAGCTGGTCCGGGTCTTTCAGTCCTTTGACGGCACCCGACGATGGAACTTTGATATCGACGGAGACGGCGAGGACGAGCTGGCCGGAGACTTCGACGCCGATGGGGTCGTCGACGTCGGCCTGGGCTCGCTGTTCACCATGACCGGCGGCTCCCTGGGCGGGATCATGACCGCCGTCGTCGGCAGCGTCGAGCCGGCCATCACCGTCGCCGCTCCGCTGGTCGGCGGAGGAGGCCTGGCCGACATCGGAAACCGCTCCCTGCAGGGCGGCGTCCGAGAGGCCGTGGTCCTCCGGGCCATGGGTCCCGTGTTCTGGGGCAACCTGGCTGGGGACTCGGACGTCCTGGAGCTCGGGACGGTGGTCCCGGACCTCAATGATGATGCCCGGGAGCTCTTCGGCAGCATCTCCGGTGTCCAACCGGGAGACACCCTGCGGGTCACGAACCTGCGCACCGGAGAGTCCGGCTGCGGGCTCGTTCAGGACAGCGGACGGGTCCGCGCGGCCGTCGGCTGCAACATCGGAGATCCCATCACCCTGAACATCTACGGCGGAGCCGTGATGGCCCCGGGAGACGGCTGCGAGCTCCTCGAAGACGCGGAGCTCGTTGGCACCCTCGACACCTTCGAGGACGACGTGGTCTTCCAGGGGAGAGTCTACCGCGCGGGGACACCGCTTCGCAGCGTTGCAGAGGGTCTCGGGAAGCGGCGCTCAACGCCAGGCCTGAGACGGTTCCTCTACCTCGCTCAGCACGTCCTCGACCCGGCCGACCCGGGGGTCCTCACTGAGTTCATGCTGCGGCGACCGTTCACCTACGCGGGCACCGGTGAGCAGACCGGCACCCACATGATGGCGGTGACGACCCTGGGCGACATGAACGTGCCCGCCTCGGGCGGAGTAAACCTGGCGCGGAGCGCCGGTCTGGTCGACTTCCTCAACACGGACAGCCGCTGGGGCAAGACTCCCAACCAGGTGCTCCTGGAGACCGGCGTATATGAGGCGGTGCACACCCTCGGGCGATACCATGACGTGAGCGGCGCGCCCGTCCACCTCGACGTGGAGAACTTCTCCCAGGGCATCGATCCCTGGCTCGACGACATCCCGCGCCTCGATGAGCCGGTGCGCCTGGTCGGAGAGGACGCCTTCTGCGACGACTCAGGCCCCTACGCCAAGCTTCCTTGCGGCGTCTCTGGACTGATGCTCCCTCACACGAGCCTGACCGGGAAGCACGGCTTTGACTTCCCTGGCCAGTGGATCGAGCAGGGCCGCGCCCGCTGCGAGAATGAGTGCACGGAGGAGCAGACTGAGGACAACGATGACCCCTGCGGGTGCGAGAACCTCGAGGTCTTTGACATTGGGACGTTTATCTTCCACACCTTGGGCCGATACCTGGCCTCGGGCGGCGCTGAATGGAACGTCGACCTGTGCAACGGGACAGGGGACTGCGGTGATATGCCTGAGCCCCTGAAGTGGCGGGATGATCCGACGAGCGACGCCTTCAACCTTGATGAGCTGAAATGACCTCGAGTGATGAGCTGAGCGACGACGAGCTTCTGGGCACCCTGCGCCTGGGCGACCTGGCGCTGAAGGCTGTGGGTGTGCTGGTCGTCCTCATGGGGCTCCTCGCGTGTCTGGCCTACTTCGCTCACGACCCTCTGGTCGCCCTGGCCGAGCGCTTCGTCGCGGTCCTGGGCGCGCCCGGGATCGCCATCGGCTTCTTTATCCCCGACGCCTTTACGGTCCCCATTCCCAATGACGCGTTCTCCTTCTTTGGCCTGATCGGGGGCGTGCCGTTTTGGACCTGCTGCCTGTGGGCGAGCCTCGGCACGCTCGCCGGGGGCTCGACCGGCTTCTTTCTGGGGCGACGATTGGCCAACACCGACGCCTTCCGGAGGCTGATGGCCCGGCGCGGCCGCGAGGTGCAGCTCCTGGTCGATCGATACGGCGTTATCGCGCTGCTCTGCGCGGCGATCACCCCGATCCCGTACTCCATCGCCTGCTGGTCGGCCGGAGCCTGCCAGATTCGGTTCGGGACGTTCTTCCTCGTCTCGCTCTCGCGCGTCCCTCGCGTGATGTTTTACCTGTGGCTCATGGAGCAGGGTTTCGTGAAGTTCGCGGCGAGCCTCTAGAGGGGCCCGCGCGCCAAACCCAACCGAACACTTGCGCCAAGGCCCGGTGATCTTCAGACTGCGCGGCCATGAACGCCATACGCCCGCTGTTGATCGCGCTCCTCCTCTCGTCCCTCGTGGCGTGCTCGGACTCCAGCTCGGAGAGCCCCGCCCCATGCGAGAGCGGCACCTACCGCTCCTGCCTGTGCGAGTCGACCGCAGGCCAGCAGCTTTGCATGGCGGGAACCTGGGACCCTTGCCTGTGTGTAGGCGACCCCTTCGCGCCCGACGTGACGGGCACGGACACAGAAAGCGATCCGGTGGACACGAGCGGAGACACCGCGAGCGGGAGCGACGCCGACGGGCCGTGCGAGTGCCCGCCGCAGACCCACTGCGATGAGGAAGGCTTTTGCCAACCCGACGTCTGCACCAAGGGAGCCAAGACGTGCGCGACGCTCCAGTCGGTCAAGATCTGCGACGAGAACGGCGCGAGCTTCACCGAGGAGCCGTGCCCCGAGAACAACGTGTGCTTTGGAGGCGTGTGCACCGCGCCCATCTGCGAGCCCAACGAGGTGACGGGCTGCCTCGATGGTGGCCTGGCCATCTGCAACTCCATCGGGACAGAGATGGTCAAGACGCCCTGTCCTACCGGACTCGCGTGCACCGACGGCGAGTGCAAACCCGTGCCCCCGAACGTGATCCTGCTGATCGACACGTCTGGATCCATGAACTGGGATATGAACGGCCAGAGCCCGGACGACTGCTTCGGCGCCGACTGCCCGGTCTGGAATCACCCCAACTGCGACAACGGACCCGTGGCCTACACCCGACTGGGTAAGGTGAAGGAGGCCCTGAACGCGGTGATGTCCAGCCCGGACGCCACCGGCATTCGGTTCGCGCTGCAGCGCTTCGCTCAGGTGCCCTGGCCGAGCCCCAGCAACCCGACCGCCTTCCTGTTCTCGCCGGAGTGCGCCGGCGGGTATTGGGACATGCCCGAGATGAACATCAGCAAGATCTCGGGAGACGACGACGCCCATCAGACCTCTGCGACGGGCTGGTTTGGCCAGAGCATCAGCCAGATCATCGCCCACGGCTTCCCCGCCTCCGGTGTCATGAACACCGGGCTGCTCACCAGCTGGTTTGATGGGGTCGAGACCGTCGCCCAGACGGGCACGTTCTGCGCGGACTCCAGCATGTGCAACGGGAACCCGTGCGTGAACTCCAGCTGCGCGGTGACGACAAACGCGGAGCTCAGGGCCGTCGGCGCGACGCCCATCGGAAAGAGCCTGTTCTACGCGAGCGAATACCTCCGACACTTCGTCCTCGTAGAGGGCCAGTTCTGCGAGGAGGACGCCGACTGTGCCTCCTCGAATCACAGCTGCGTCGACGGACAGTGCCACGACGAGTTCGCCTACTGCCGCGAGAACGTCATCGTGCTCTTCAGCGACGGTGCCGAGACGGAGAACGTCCACATCGACGACTTCTTCCATCCTCGAGTCCAGGCCAAGCGCCTCTTCTACGGGTTGGGCTGCCAGACGGACGCCGACTGCCTCTCTGGAGCCATGTGCGCCGGCGGCGTATGCCGTCCCCCCGAGGGCGCGGTCGACGAGGCCGCCATGGTCTGTGAGACGGGCGGGGCCTCTTGCGTCACCTCCATCGAGTGCCCCGACCCCTGCATCACCTGGTCGAACTGCCAGGGCTACTGCACACCCACTTCGGTCAACTACGTCGACCCCATCGTCCCGGCCAACCGGCTCATGGACGCCGCGGGCGTTCCCCGACCGGTTCGGGTGCACGTGGTCGACGCCTCGGGCGTCGAGGGCCAAAATGAGGTCATCGCCGCCTACGGCGGTGGGGTTCACGTGAGCGTGGACCTGGCGGATCCGCAAGAGCTCCTGACCACCGTCACGGAGATCCTTGGAGACGTGAAGGGCTCGAACGTCTGCGGCGCTCCCTGAGAGCCCTCAGAGGATCCCATCTCGCTCGGCCAAAGCGTCCAGGGTCTCGCCCAGACGCTCGACGATCGCGTCGCGATCCAGCTCGGGATGGTCGTCCATGAGCCGATCGATGAGCGACGAGCGCTCGCCCCCATGCACCTGAGCGTAAGCCAGAGCGCGAGCGAGGAGCAGCCCGATCCGGTGAAAGGCCAGCTCATCGGTTCGCGGGCGTCGCCAAACCAGGTACACGACCGGCGACGGCTCCTCGGGGAGCTCCGGGCGCTTTGCGCTCAAGAGGTGCACCTGGCGCTGGTACATGCCGAACTGGAGCGTGGGGTTGAGCCGCACCCCCTCGACGTCCGTGTCTGCGAGCGCATCCAGGTCAGCCGGGTGGCGAGCCGCGACCAACTCCAGCCACTCATAGTGCATCAGATCAGCCAGGGGCTGACCTGACTCCAGGGCCCAGTCGACCACGTCGCCAGGGATGTCACGATAGAGGGAGGTGGTCGGCCCTCCTGCCTCCAGAAAGTCCTCGACCCGCGCGTCGAACGCCTCGTCACCCTCCACCTCGATGGTCACAGGAAAGGCGTTACGAATCACAGATCGTAGGTTGCCGCGTACGAGTCCACGGTAGACCTCCGCGTGGGGGAGCTCGAGCGGCCGCACCTCACGGGCGAGGACGCTCTGAACGAGCCGCTCGTCGACGCTCATGATGACGCTCCAAACACGCGTTCACCGATGGCCCGGATCACGGAGATCTCGTCGAGCAGATCGGCGAGCGGAGGGATGTCATTATCGCGCTCAAGCAACACCGGGACCGGGCCCGTGCGCTGGAGCGCCGCCTCAAGGACCGGCCAGACCGAGGAGTCGACCGGCGAGCCATGGGTGTCGATCAAGAGACCCTCTTCACGAGCCTCAAAGCCGGCCACGTGGATCTGCACAGCCCGCTCGAGCGGCAAGCGCTTGAGAACCTCCAGGGGATCCTCGCCGAAGTTGGTCGCGTTCACGACGACGTTGTTCACGTCGAGCAGGAGCGCGCAGTCCGCGCGCTCGACGACCTCGGTGACGAAATCAGCCTCGGCGAGCTCATCGGAGGGCCACCGACCGTAGGCGCTGATGTTCTCAACGGCCATCGGTACGTTCAGGTTCGAGGCCACGTCGCGCACACGAGCGGCGACCATGGCGGCTCGGGCGCGGGTCATCTCGATGGGGAGGAGCTCGTGGGTGTGCTGTCCGTGGGCGCGGCCCACGCAGAGGTGATCGGAGTGCCAGGGGGAGGCCACCGCCTCCACGAACTCAGCGACGCCCGTGACCAGGGCGCCATCCAGAGGATCGGAGCCACCGAGGGAGAGGGCCAGGCCGTGCGTGATGACCGGCCAGCGCCTGGAGATCGCCTCCAGGCGTCGACGCCACTCGCCACCCAGACCCAGATAGTTCTCCGGCGCGAGCTCAACGAAGTCGATGGACTCCTTGGAGGCGTCCATGAGCTCCTGGTGCAGGGCTCGACGGTAGCCAAGCCCGACCTGAAATCCCGGGGCCATGAGGGTGATGAGACCTCCAGAAAAAGAGGCGGAGCGCTACAGGAGCGCTCCGCCTCTCGTTGATTCAACTCAAGAAAGAGGGGCTCAGCCGCACTTGCCCTCGCCGCACTTGCCTTCCTTCTTGCCCTTCTTGTCCTTCTTGTCGTCCTTCTTGGCCTTGTCCTTCTTGTCGTCCTTCTTGCCGTCGTCCTTGCCGCCGCAGGAGCCCTCACACTCGGGGGTGCAGCTGTAGCCGGCGTCGAGGCGCTGACTCTCAAGATCGGCGACTCCGGCGTTGGCCGGCACGCTCAAGGTCAGGAGGGCCGCGATAGAACCGCCTGTTGCCACGCCTCGCACCAGCTTCTTCATTCCATCACGAATATCCATATCGAACTCCAGGTGGGGTCAAGGCCCCTCGACGTTTTTCACCTCGCGCGGCCGAACCCCTTGTCCAGCGGTGCGATGGGATGGGGAGTCTACATCAGAACGAACCGCAGTCGATACAGAAGTACGCTTAGAGGGCGAACCGGCCAACTCAGAGGGTGCCACGGCGCGGCCCGTACAGAGGTCTACGCGGGCGCAAATGCGCTAGCGCCCGCGTGCGCGATGTGCTACCTAGCGCGCTTCGAGAATCCCGGTCCGGAGAGCACCCTCGTGAGCATGAGCTTTCAAGACGTCGTCCTCGCGCTTCAGGAGTTCTGGGCGAAGCAAGGATGCGTGGTCGTCCAACCCTATGACACCGAGAAGGGAGCGGGGACGTTCAACCCAGCGACCTTCCTGCGGTCTCTGGGTCCCGAGCCCTGGAACACAGCCTACGTAGAGCCCTGTCGGCGACCCACCGACGGTCGCTACGGCGAGAACCCCAATCGCCTGCAGCACTACTTCCAGTTCCAGGTGCTGATGAAGCCCTCCCCCGACGACATCCAGGAGCTGTATCTGCAGAGCCTGATCGAGCTCGGGATCGACCCCAAGCGTCACGACATTCGCTTCGTCGAGGACAACTGGGAGTCCCCCACGGTAGGCGCCTGGGGCCTGGGATGGGAGGTCTGGCTCGACGGCATGGAGATCACCCAGTTCACCTATTTCCAGCAGGTCGGAGGCATCGAGCTGTCTCCGATCCCTGTCGAGCTCACCTACGGGATTGAGCGCATCTGCATGTACCTCCAGGACGTCGACAGCGTCTATGACCTGGAGTGGGTCCCAGGCGTGACGTATGGGCAGGTGAAGCATCAAGACGAGGTCGAGTTCTCCACCTTCAACTTCGAAGAGGCGGACGTGCCCTTCCACCGGGAGC
>CALCNF010000755.1 GCA_937897815.1 uncultured Pseudomonadota bacterium
ACGGGACCGGTCTGCTCAATCGCCCGACGTTGGTGGGGCTCGAGCCGACCGAGCCGGGTCGACAGATCTCCCAGACCGGGCTCGGGCGCCTCGATCCGCTGTAGGGCGTCCACCAGCCCTGTGTCTTCTTGCTGCTCTACCGTGCGTTTCCAGCGCTTGGTCGCCTCGCTCAGGGTCCCGGAGCCCGATCGAGGCATGACCGAAAGGGCGAGCCTCCCTCCTTCGGCGCGCACCATCACGCCCAGCTGCTCTCCCTCGCAGGTCATCGGGGCTACCATGACCCCGTCCATCACCGTCGGCCATCCCAGGGCGCAGCCCGCGCCGCGGGCCCAGCCGAGCTGGGCCTCACCCGGCATCTCCCAGCCCGGGCTCGAGTCGACTTTTCCCCCAGCGGGCATCAGCGAGGCCAGGGCCACTGCGCCGATCAGCCCCGCGGCCGTAAGCAGGACGCCCCAGCGCTCGTCGCGGGCGCTCCACCAGGCCAGAGCGAGCAGGAGGGCCGCCAAGATGAGCAGCAGGTCGCTGGCGCCTCCGCGCTCCTCGGCAGCCGCCGCTTTGGGTCGACTGGGCAAACCTCCGATGTCCTGCCCTGGACCCCAGCCCCAACCCACCGCCAGATCCACCGCGGCCTGATCGGGAAGATCAGACGCGAGGGCCGCAAGCAGGAAGGCCCGCGCGCGGGGATGATCGCCCAGGTTGGCCGCGCGCTCTGCTGCCAGGAGCAGGAGTCGGGGCTCGTTGGACCACCGCGCCGCCCACTCTCCATGCAGATGGCCGTCAAAGAGATCGGTGACCACCTCTCCTGCGACGCAGCGCTGCCCGTCGAGGCAGACCTCGGCCCCGCCCTGGGCCGCGAGCCACAAAGAGAGCGCTCCAGTCGACGGGTAGGTCCCCTGAAGCAGTGGACGGACCTGCGCGCGCGCCTCCTCGAGTCGTCCGGCTCGCACAGCGTCATAGATCGGCAGGAGGCTTGGAGATGGGCGCGCCTGACCTGGGTCCTCTCCAAGGGCCTCGCGGCCCAGTCGGCCCCCCACCCGAAGGCGTAGGGCGTCGATCTCCTGGGCACGATCCTCCGGGCTCACGGTGGCGACCTCACGGACGAAGGGGATCGTTCGCGTGCAGGCGTCGAGCCGCGCGACCACCGCGTCGATGACCGCGGGAGGGATGTCGTCGCCCGCCAGGACGCTCGCGACCTTCGTCTTGCGGAGAGTGTTTCTGGGGTCGTCAGGGGCGTACAGAGAGAGCGTGGCGTTACGCGCTCCGAGGCTCACCTCAAGGCGAACGTGGTCGCGATCAACCGTGAGCCCCTGGAGCTCACAGTTCTCGGTCAGCTTGGGCTGATCGAGACCGACGCAGCGGGCGGCGCTGCGCTCTGCGCCAGGCCCGAGGCGGTGGGTCGCACGGGCGCTCGCGGGCTCGGCCCAGCTCGTCGCGGCGCACAGGAGCAGCAGACCCGTGAGCGTGGAGAGACGCTTCATGCGCTCGACGTAGCTCTCCTACGAGCGAACAGCCCGACGACGGCGAGGAGGAGCAGGGCGGCGACCACGCCGAACCACTCTGGGATCCCTGCGGTCCCCTCGGGTTCGGGGGGCAGCTCGTTGGCTGGGTGTCCGTAGGGGTGCTCCCAGGGGCCTGGACACGGGACTGGACCGCCAGCCTCAATGCAGGCGGCCAGGGTTCGCGCCATGGTCTCCACGCGGGCGCGCTTCTTCGGGTTGGACGTGGGGCTGCCTCGCGTCTGAGCGAGGTAGCGTCTCAGATCTTCCGCGGCGGCCTTGGGGTCTGTGAAGCGGTTTACCTCGGCCCGGCAGTAGTAGATGTCCGGATCCGGCGCCTCCAGATCTTCGCCCTGCTTGAGCAGGGCGAAGGCCTTCTCGGTGTCGCCGAGATTGAAGGCGTTCATGCCGAGATAAATGAAGAGCCGCGGCTGCTCTCCAAAGATCTTCAGCAGCGGCTCAAGCTGCTTGTCGGAGGCCGCGAACTGCCCGTCATAGTGGAGCAGGACGCCCGCGTAGAAGGCCGCCGTGTGGTCGCTGGCGTCGGCGGCCGCCTTCGTGACGATCTCCTTGCGCTTCGCGTCCTGCCAGGCGTGATCCTGGACCCGGTTGTAGGAGCCGAGGAGCGCCGAGAGCAGCCCGCTGTGGGGGTTCTTCCAGACCACGGGCTCCAGGAGCTCGACGGCGTCCAGCGGGCGCTTGAGCGCCATCAGGACCTGGGCGCGTCGACCGATGGCCTCCTCGCTGTCAGGGAATCGCTTGAGGAGCTCCGCGCTCAAGGCGTCCGCGTTCGGGAAGTCGTGATCGGCGACGTACCACGCGATCCGCTCCAGGGGCGCCTCCATGCATCCCTCATCCTCGAAGAGGCGCTTGAGGAGCTCATGACCGTCTGAGCGCCGACCGACCGCATCGAGGCTGCTCCCGATCGCGCCGACCTTGCACTCGTGCTTCGCCCGCTTGAGCAGCTCCATGAGCTCGTCGAGGGAGAGGGCCTGCCCCTTGAGAATGTTCGCTCGAATCGCGTCCAGCGGCTTGAGCTCCGTCTCGGACTTTAAGAAGGCGGCGGCGGCCTTCGCGCCCCGATCCTTGTCTCCGATCGTGTACCAGGCCTCCACCAGATCCAGACCCGAGGCCGCGCGCAAGGCGGGGTCCTTCTCCATAGCCGAGAGCCGCTCGGCGGCGAGGGCGTCGTCGTCGATCCGGGCCGCGTGAAGAGCGAGTCGAAGCGCGTCATCGGCCTCGCTTTGGCGATCGGCGGTCTCGGGCTCGGGTGCCGGCCCCGGCTTGGTCTTCGCTGGTTCGGGCACGTACCAGAAGGTCTTCATCTCCAGAGCTTCGAGGCGCTTGGAGAGCGTCTTCACCGCGCCGGCCGAGATCTCGGGAGGACCATGAATGGTGAACGTGGGACCGACATGCAGGGCGTCCTTGGTGGACGTCGGATGGCGCAAGGTCAGCGTCACGGACGTGGGGCCTTCCTCCTTTGGACCGTAGCTCAACACGACGTGGTCAGCGTTGATCGCGGCCTTCTGGAGAATGAGGCCGCGGCCCAGGTCAGCGCCAAGGGCGCGCTCAAGGGGGCGGGCAGCCGTCGGCGGTATCGCGGGCGCAGGCGCCGCGGCGAGGAGGGCCTCCGGGGCGAGCGCGATGGCGCAGAGGAGGCCGAGGTGAAGCGTAGTTCGGACCATGGTTCAAGACGGTAACTCGAAGGGCCGAGAGACGAAAGAGGTGGCCGCGTAAGTCACGACTCTCGGGAGCGTCCAGCGCGAATTTTCGGGCTGATTTTCTTCCGAAACCGAACCGAAACATACCGGTGCTAACTTCGGCCGAGTCAGGACTTTGGATGCGCGATGAGCCGCGTCTCAAGGTCGATTTTTCACCTCCTCGGGTAGGCCGGACGAGCCGCCCGAGGCGCTCACAGGGGAGAACAATATGAGTCACTACATGGCCGAGTACATCTGGATCGACGGTTCGATCCCGACCGCAAAGATGCGCGCCAAGACGAAGATTATGAAAGAGGGCGAGGAGCTCCCGCTCTGGGGCTTTGACGGCTCCTCGACCAACCAGGCGCCTGGAGACGCTTCCGATTGCGTCCTCAAGCCCGTGTACGTGATCGATGATCCGGTCCGTGGCGGCGCAAACAAGCTGGTCCTCTGCGAGGTCTTCAACACCGACATGACCCCGCACGCCTCGAACACCCGCGCTCATTGCCGCGAGATCGCCGAGCGCTATCAGGGACATGAGAGCTGGTTTGGCATCGAGCAGGAGTACACCTTCTTCGATGGCGCCAAGCCGCTGGGCTGGCCGGATAACGGTTTCCCTGCTCCGCAGGGTGGCTACTACTGCGGCGTCGGCGCCGACGAGGTCTTTGGTCGTCCGGTCGTCGAGGCCCACATGGAGGCCTGCCTGGCCGCCGGCCTGCAGATCGCCGGGATCAACGCTGAGGTGATGCCCGCCCAGTGGGAGTTCCAGATCGGACCGCTCGGCCCCCTCGAGGTGTCTGACCAGCTGTGGATGGCCCGCTGGCTGCTCTACCGAGTCGCTGAGGACTTCGGAATCTCCGCGACGCTGGACCCGAAGCCCGTCCTGGGAGACTGGAACGGCGCGGGTGCGCACACCAACTTCTCCACCAAGCTCATGCGTGAGTCCTACGACGCATGCACCCAGGCGGCGGACGCCCTTGGTGAGCGCGCGAGCCTGCACATCGAGCACTACGGCTTCGGCATCGAGAAGCGCCTCACGGGCCTCCACGAGACCTGCTCCTACAAGGAGTTCAAGTGGGGCGTGAGCGACCGCGGCGCCTCCGTGCGAATCCCGTGGCAGGTTCAGGCCGAGGGCAAGGGCTACATCGAGGATCGTCGCCCGAACGCCAACTGCGATCCGTACCTCGTGACCAAGCTGATCGTGGAGAGCGTCTGCTCCGTCCTCGCCGGCTGATCACAGCGTAGCGCAACACAAGAGCCTCACCCTCTCTCCTCTTCCATGTCGGTCGAGGAGCGGAGCGGTGAGGTTTCTTTTTTTCTGGTCGCTGGGCTGCACCCTGGGCGCCGTGTTCTCTGTAGAGGCCGCGGCCTGGGCGGGCCTGATGGTGGCCGCGTTGAGCCGCTGGGCCCCTGTGCGGCTGCGCTGGGGCGTCCTGACGCTCGCCGTGGCGTTGCTGGGGGCCTCCTGGGGCGCTCAACGGGCGCCGTCTTCGTCTCCGCTGGTCTCACCAGACGGTCTCGTGGAGATCCGGGGTACGGTCGCGCGCTCCGTCCGGGTCTCCGATCGAGACGTCCGAACCACCTTGATCGATGTCTCGGTCGATGGCCGGCCCATGACCAACCCCCTGAGCCTGAGGGCTCGCGGCGCATGTGCGTGGCGGGTCGGTGCGCTCTACAAGGGGCTCGCCGAACTTCGCTCCCATGGCTCGGTCGGGGCCCAGAGG
>CALCNF010000756.1 GCA_937897815.1 uncultured Pseudomonadota bacterium
AATCGCAGAAGACCTCCAGCATCTCATTGGTCTACACGCCGCAGGAACATCGGCGACGTGGACACGCGGGCAGGCTCGTCGGCGAGCTCTCCCATGAACAGCTCATCTCCGGTAAAGAGGCCTGCAACCTGCACGCAGATATGAAGAACGCCACGGCTCACGGCGTTTATACGCGGCTCGGATACAAGAAGATCGCCCAGTCGATCCGGGTGGACCTCTAGCTTCGGGCGAGGCGGACGCGAGAGGTCCGCCAAGCAGCTCTCCAGCGCGGCCAGCCAGGATACGGCTGCGTACCGACCTGTGAGCTTCGTGCGGCGGGACTTCGCGCGCCCCTCCCTGAGCGTCAATTCATGAGCGGCAGTAGAGCCGGTTCCTCGACGACCATCCCTACCGGTTTGACAGGGTCGTTTTGGAGAGGTCACGGTCGGGGAATGCTCGTAGTATTCGATTTAGATGGAACCCTCGTAGATTCGACCCAGGCGCTCCTGGAGTCCCACGACGCCGCCTTCGCGAGCGTCGGCCTTGAGCGTCCCTCGGATGAGGCGATCCTGGAGCTGATTGGACTGCCGCTCCTTCACATCATGGAGACGTTGGCGCCAGGCCAGGACCCGGAGGCCATGTCCGAGATCTACTCACAGGCGTACGTCCGGGTAGCGCCAAGCTGCGAGCGGCTCTTCGACGGGATGAGCGAGCTGCTCGCACGACCATTCAGGGCGGCGGTTGCGACCGGGAAGAGCCAGCGCGGCGCCGATCGGGTCGTTCGTCAGTTCGATTTGGAGCGGCGCTTTGAGATCGTCCTCGGCGGCAACTCCGTTCCTCGACCGAAGCCTCACCCGGACATGTTGAACGCCATCATGGAGGCGACCGACACGCGCCCCGACGAGATCGTGATGCTCGGGGACACGACTTATGACCTGGAGATGGCGAAGTCGGCCGGCACGAGAGCTATCGGTGTCGCTTGGGGGCATCACACGAAGGAGCGTCTGGAGGCCTGGGCCCCGGTCGTCGACACCGTGGCGGATCTCACGCGCCTCTTAGGGGTTTGATCGGGGTGGCCGTTGGCGTGCCCATGCGGGCCACCGCAGGCTGAGCGGACCGCGCGACGGAAGCGCACCTGACCTCGCCAAAGCCAAGGCCAACGCAAAAAGTATACAAACTAGCTACAAACTATTGAAAGCTGGTTTCATTCAGGATATCTACCGGCCAGCTGGAGGAACGGGCTGGCTCTGCCAACCTCCTCCAGACCACCCGAAGCGAGCGACTCAAGAGAGTCGCTTGAAAGCGCGCGCGAAGAAGGTTTTCGACATGTTCACGTCCTCTCAGACGATCGCGTTCGTCTTGTTCTTCCTGTGCGCTGTGGTGCTTCCGGGCTGCGACTCCGACCTGCAATCAGAACCCACGACCGATCCGACTGGCGAGGCCTCCTCGTCGGGGGAGCCGGATGAGGCCGAGGGCATCATCATCGTGAACCGGACCGAGGATGACCGGGTCGAGGCGGAGATCGAAACGACGGGCGGAGACGACGGACCGGGAGAGGTGTCTCCAGACCCGTTTGTGGAGCCGGTCGATGAGGCCCCGATCGAGGAGCCGGTCGATGAGGCGTTCATGCCGCTGTCGGACCAGGGTGACGTCGTCGAGTTCGTCGAGATCAGCCGGTACATGGGAGTCTGGTACGAGATCGCGACCACGCCGTCGTTTCAGCAGGCCTCGTGTTACGGCACGCAGGCTGAGTACACCTTCAACGCAGCGCAAGGCTGGGTCGATGTGGTGAACACCTGTCGAATCGGCGACCTCTCGGGGACGCCGCAGCAAATCCAGGGCAAGGCCGAGCTGTTCGATACGGAGACTCAGGCCAAGCTGGTCGTGACCTTCTTCGGCCAGAGCTCGCCCTACTGGGTTGTAGCGCTGGACGGCAGTGAGGGAGACGAGCCGTACCAATGGGCGGCGGTATCGGTGCCCGGCAATCAGGTCATCTGGCTTCTTTCGCGCACGAAGGAGATGGACGCTGAACAGCGACAGATGATTGAGGATCATCTGGCCGAGCGTGGTTTCCCGGTTCAGAACCTGCTCGACACACCTCAAGTGGCCCTCGAGAACTAGCCAGGGCGACGAAGCGGGCGCCCACCCATCCGGTGGGCAGCCCCGCGGTGGGCCCCTGTCCCTCCGGCGCTCCTTCGCAGCGCAGCTCGCGCCTTCGTGTCACCCGCCCTCTTCCGTCTTTGGAACCGAAAGGCGCTTCTGCCACCCGGGTCGACCAGGCCCAGTTGGCAGGAGCGCCCTATTCGCTGCTGACTTCTAGGTACGCGGTGCAGCGGCCCCGTCGCCCCCGACGATAATGACCGGCTCCCCGGGCCGGTTCGAATTGCTCTTCCGCGGATGGTAGAGTCGTCACACTCTCGCCATTTTTCGAAAGAACACGGCTTGTCCCTTTGCGGAGAAGAGCATGCGAATATCCCCAGCTCTGTTCACTCTCGGTCTGATAGGCCTCATGAGCTTCGGGCTCGGTTGCAGCAGCACCGAGGTCAAGAACCTTCCAGAAGACCCCGTCGATGCCACGGTGAGCGTTCCCGAGGACGGTCAGACCGGGCCATTCGACTCGACGGCCGCGGATTCCCTGGACGCTCAGGTCGACACGCAGGCCGACACGCAGGGAGACACGCAGGCAGACACGCAGGAGCCCGACACGAGCACACCCGCGGAGGACACGTTCACCGAAGAAGTGGACTCGGGGGTGTCGCCCGAGAGCGGATCGTTTGGATCTCCATGCAGCTCTGGAGATGACTGTTATTCCGGCCTGTGTGTTGAGCACATGGGTGACGAGGTCTGCACCAAGGCCTGTGAGAGTGACTGCCCCATTGGATGGTCGTGCGAACAGGTCGCGCTTGGAGGGTCCGATCCGACGTTCATTTGCGTGTCCTTATTCGAGCATCTCTGCCAGCCCTGCCTGGAGACGAGCGACTGTGAGTCCTTCACGAGCTCAGCCTCCTGTGTGTCCTATGGACAGGAGGGCTCTTTCTGTGGCGCGTCATGCGATGACACTTCTGATTGTCCAGAGGGCTTTGTCTGTGAGGAGAGCGCCTCGACACGAGGTGGCGGCAGCATGCAATGCGTCCACAGCAGCGGGGTCTGCTCCTGTTCCACGATCGCTACGAACCTGGGCCTCGCGACTCAATGCGACCTGACCAATGAACACGGCACCTGCAGCGCGCTCCGAGTGTGCACGGTCGACGGGCTCAGCGAGTGCGAGGCCGCCGAGCCGGCACAAGAGATCTGCAATGGGCTCGATGACGACTGCGATGATGAGACCGACGAGGGAACCCCTTGCGACGACCAGAACACCTGCACAGCAGACACGTGTGAAGGCGCTGGCGGCTGCTCCTATGAGACGCTGACAGGCACCTCCTGTGATGACGGCGACATCAACACTGCGGGAGACACGTGCCAGTCAGACGGTACCTGCGTCGGTGAGGCCGTCGAATGTCCGCTAGGGCCTTGTGTCGCGGCGTCCATCTCGGAGAACGGGGCCTGCGTCGACACGTACCTGGACGCTGGCGAGCCCTGTGATGATGGAGACTTGAGCACCAAAGAGGACGCATGCGATGGCGCTGGTGCGTGCTCCGGGACACCCTATACGTGTCCAGCGCCCACGGTCTGTTCGCCTAAGGTCACGGCGGACGGCGTCGATTGCGTCTTCGAATACGCTTCGACAGAGACGCCCTGTGATGACGGCAGCGTAGAGACCAAGCAGGACCACTGTGACGGCTCAGGCCTGTGCGCGGGGGAGGAGTACTCCTGCCCGGAGGCCTCTGAGTGCACCCCGAGCTACACAAAGGATGGAAGCGGCTGCGTACCCAATCACGCAGAGAGTGGCGCCCTGTGCGATGACGAGAATACAGAGACAAACGACGACCAGTGCAACGGCGCCGGTGTCTGTAGCGGCACAAACTACCAGTGTCCAGCGCCCTCGATCTGCATACCCAGCTACACGAAAGACAACGACGACTGCGTGCCCAACTACGCCGGGGACCAGGTCTCTTGCGACGACGGGAATACCGAGACGAACAACGACACATGTGACGGTGCCGGGAGCTGCTCAGGGACGCCATACGAGTGTCCTGCGGTCTCCGCATGCACACCTGGCTACACGAAGGACGGGACCGGCTGCGCACCGAACCACGCGGACGCAGGAACAGACTGCGACGACGCCAACAACCAGACCGCAGATGACCAATGCGATGGAGCTGGCTCATGTCTGGGGACACCCTTTGGCTGCCCCGTGGCCACGACATGCACTCCGAGCTACGTGCAAGATGGAGACGAGTGCCTTCCGATCCACGCCGACAGCGGAACCGGGTGCAACGACGGAGACGACCAGACCCATAATGATCAGTGCGATGGAGCTGGGACCTGCAGCGGCAATGTCTACACTTGCCCGGCGACCTCCACATGCACCCCCAGCTACACCAAAAACGGTGTCGACTGTGTGCCCAACCATGCCGAAAGCGGGACCGGCTGCGACGACGGGAGCAACGAGACCAACAACGACCAGTGCAACGGCGCCGGGACATGCAGCGGGAACGGCTTCAGCTGCCCGGCGCCCACCGCATGCACCCCCAGCTACACCAAGAACGGCGTCGACTGTGTGCCCAACCATGCCGAAAGCGGGACCGGCTGCGACGACGGGAGCAACCAGACCAACAATGACCAGTGCAACGGCGCCGGGTCATGCTCGGGGAACAACTACAGCTGTCCAGCCACCACCACATGCACGCCCAGCTACACACAGAACGGCGTCGACTGTGTGCCCAACCACGCCAACAGCGGGATCGGATGCAACGATGGGAACAGCCAGACCAACAATGACCAGTGCAACGGCGCCGGGTCATGCTCGGGGACGAACTACAGCTGTCCAGCCACCACCACATGCACGCCCAGCTACACA
>CALCNF010000757.1 GCA_937897815.1 uncultured Pseudomonadota bacterium
CCCTCCGTCGGCGGCGGTGTCGGCGGCGGTGTCTGTGGAGGTGTCGGTGACGGCGCCTCCCGTGTCACTTGAGTCGCTTGAGTCATCTCCGCAGGCGACCAGGCCCGGTGAAGCGAACAGGGCGCCCGCGATGAGGGCGCTGCGGCTCGAGGAGGCCAGGCGAAGCAGGCCGCTCATGGCCGTATCACCGCTCAGGGGCGTCGCGCAGAACGGGCACACGGGCGGGTCGCCCGCCTCAGCGAGCTTGACGTGTCCTTTGCATCCAGGACAACGGGTGAGTCCGTGACGTGAGATTCCGAGTGGCGCCATGGGGGGCTCCTGCGTGCGAGGCCGTGAGGGTAGCTCCCATAGTGCTCTGGCGACCCCTATGGGGTCAAGTGAGGCGCCGGTTCACCGAAGGTCGCGCTGGCCGTTGCTACTCGGCGTCCGCGGGGATGCCATACGCAGGCTGTTCACCGGCGTCCGGTGGCATGCCGTACTCGGGCATGAAGACGGCGTCCTCCACGACCTCAACGCCGCCAGCGTCCGCCGCGGTGTCCCACATGGCGTCCGGTGGCATGCCGTACTCGGCCACCGGCCCGATGTCCTCGACGATCTCCTGGTTCCACGTGCTGTCGACCGCCGTGTCCGAGGCGCTGTCCGGGGCCGTGTCGGCGACGGCCGCGTCCGTCGGCGCCGGATCGTCCGATCCGCAGCCCGGCATAAAGCCCGAGGAGGCGAAGAGCGACGCCGCGACCAGCGCGCTTCGGCTCGAGGGGGTCAGAGAGAGACTGAGGGCCCCAGGGCTCGCGTCCAGGGTGCTGTCGCAGAAGGGGCAGCGTGTCTCCTGGATGACGGCGGCCACCTTGATGTGGCTCTTGCATGTCGGGCAGCGCGACAGACCTTGTCTTGAGATTCGGATGGGCGGCATCTCAGGCCTCCTGTCATCGGATGTGGGGGCGAAACAGACTCTATTCTACTGGTTAAGCAGCTTTCCACCAACGATCATGTGTCCATGGTCGAGCTCGATGGTCTCCATCTCAAGGGTGAGAATGCTCTTCTCGAGGCTCAGATCGCTGAGCCAGGTGTCCAGATCGATGACCGGCAGCGGGTACGACTGGCTCACCTCGGAGAGGTACTCGTTGACGATCAGCTGCAGCATGGCGTCGCTCAAGAGCTCCGCGACGAGGACCTCGGCCGTCTCGTCCATGCCCTCAATCTCCTGGATATCCACGGCCATCTGCAACACCTCAAGCATCTCGATGCCCAGCTTATTGGCGCCGTTCGGGACGTCCTCGATCTTGAACTGCACGCTGGCCCGAGCGCTCGCGAAGCCCTTGAGGTCCACGGGGGCGCCCGCGTAGTCGAAGGAGCCCTGGGCGTAGACGTCTCCGAACTGAACCTCGAGCGCACCGGTCTCCGTGCACGTCGTGATGACGGGCGGCAGCGTGAGCTCAGCGCTCATGTCCACGTTGGAGACGCCGAGGTCTCCGAGATAGGGTCCGACGATCTCGTCGGTGAGGTTCAGCTTCGCGAGCCCGCCGCGCCAGGTCACGTAGAGGAAGTGATTGATGAGGTCCTCGTGGACCCAGGCCTCCGCCATGCTGACCTGAGGCAGCTCGACCTCCTCACTCAAGCCCTTACCGCAGCCAGACCGATTGATAGAACCTGGCGTCGTGTAGGGGACAGCCGGCGCGGCGCTCATCCCGAGGTTGAGATCCTCCGTCGCCTCGCCGACCAGCCATGTGGCGCCTCCCGGCGCGACGCGAAGGTTGATGGGCAGGGAGCCGAACTGGTCCTCGAACGATGGAACGTCGAACGAGACTTGATAGTCGGTGAACTGGTCGATGACGCCGTTGACCAGCGGCACGAGCTCGTCGATCGCCCACAGCTCGAGCTGATCCTCCAGGTAGTTCGCCAGGGTGCTCTCGAACCAGTTGATGAGCCAGTTCAGAAACTTCGCTGTTCCTCCCGTGCAGATCACGGCTTCATTGTTCTCCGGCAGCACCAGCTCCACATCCACGGCCGCGAGGGTCACGATGATGTCGCCGGAGGCGCCCGCGAAGACGTTTAACTCCGCGTCCAGGTAGACGGTCTCAGCCTTCAGGTCGCAGGCCGCATTGGGGCATCCGATGTTGTCCCAACCATCGCTGACCGCGTCGACGAAGCCTGTGAAGTTCTCCATGACCAGGCTCACGTCCATCCCGCCGCTCACCAGCGTTATCTCCACGTCCTCGACGTCGTAGTCCACGTTGTCCACGTCGACCGTGTAGTCGCACCAGAGCGCTCCCACCCCGTCGTCCTCGGTGATCAGGGGGTGAGGGATGGCCGCGTTCACGTCGTAGGTCTCTCCGAGGAGCCAGACCACGGTCGCCAGGTCATCGAGGTCATCGAGGTCATCGTCGTCGAAGGCCGGCTGGTCGAGCCAAACGCCCATCATCCCCTTGTGGAGGTTGGGCTGGTTGTAGTTCGGGGCCGGCTCGATGATCGTCGGCGCGTACATGAAGGACAGGGCGACATCGGTCGTACGGCCGTAGGAGTCGGTCGCCTCCACGTCGATGATGTTGATGCCGATATTGGGCTCAAACAGGACATTGAAGCTGCCATCGAAGCTCAAAGCCGTGGCCTGTTCGTTGATGGTCAGGGTCGGCGTCGACGCCGGAGAGGTGACCGTCCCGGAGACGTAGAAGGGACCCTGGCCGGTGAGAGTCGAGGCGCGTTGGGGCTCCTGAATGATGATCTTCATGGCGCACTCCTCCGACTCCTCGGGGGCCGCCTTGCACTCGCCTTCGGTGCACCAGTCGATGGTGCACGCGTTCTCATCGTCACACTGGCGCGGCGCTCCGGCGCAGGCGCCATCGGTGCAGATATCTTCGTCAGTGCATGGGTCGCCGTCATCGCAGCTGGCCGAGTTATCGGGTACATAAGTGCAGCCGTCGGCTCCACAGGCGTCTTGTGTGCACGGGTTGCCGTCATCGCAGTCGGCCGAGCTCGTGCACTCGGGTGGAGGCACGAAGATCTCCTCGGGCTCGACGACGGTGTCCTCGGGGGTCACGGTGACGTCTACGGTCGCTGTCACATCCGTCGTCCCGGAGGCGTCAAAGGTGACGTCGGCCACGGGGACGCTGCTCGTCTCATCGGATGAGCAGCCTGCCTGGGCGAGGGCCAGGGGCAGGGTCAACGCGAGGCACGTGAAGGTACGGTTCATGAGAGTCGCTGCTCCTTTTAACCCCCCTATAATCTCGAAAGCCGTGGCCCGGAGCAAGGGCTCGGCTGGGGGGGGATGAGCGCCTGTTGAGAAAGGGTGATATTGTCGGTCCGCCTGGTTGTCATGGAGGGTCCAATGCGACAGCTCACGCTCATCTGCGTCCTGTGGAGTCTCGGGGCGATAGTCGCCTGCGGTGAGGCGAGCGACGCGGGATCGTCGACCGACGTGGCGGTGTCGGATATCGCGGATGTCTCCCCGGACACGGACGCCTCGCCGGGTGATCTGGGAACCGCACCTGAGGATGGGCTCCCTGCCACCGATGCTGGGGTCGTCGAGGACATGTCCCACCACGACGCCGACCTGCCACAGGATGCCAGCCCCGTAGGGTTTGCGGTGGGCGAGGTTCCGGCCGATGAGCCCGACTTCGCTCCCTACTTCGACAAGCACGTCGCCGTGTTCGGCCTGAACATCTTCGGGACGGCCGGCGTGCCCGATGAAGACATGCTTCACGCGGCCGCCGTGCTCGCTCAGTACCTGGACAACGATGAGGATGGCGCCGCCGATGACCCGACGATCCTCAGCGCGCTTCAAGGCGCGTCTGGAGGACCCGCGTCCATGGTGATGTTCGCGACCGAGTGGGAGATCGAGTCCTCGGGGATCTTCGATTCGAACCTGGGAGCGCGCGCCCTTCAGGACCTCTACGCCACCGAGACGCATCCCCAGGGCTCCAGCCCTGGCCATGGGTTCGACGCGACCCTCGAAGAGGTTCTCCACCTGGTCACGCATCACGGTTGGGCCAAGGCTTACCCGGCCGACTTCGCTGAGGAGCTGGGCTCGACCCTGGCGAACGCCATGGACATCGCGCGGGGCGGGCAGTTCATCCAGATCCCCGATGTCTATCCGGACGCGGCCTGGTACCACTATGACGACGAGACCTGCTCCTATGGATGCATGGCGACCGAGTACCTTTACTGGGCTCTGACCTCGCTCCTGGGCGGTCAGATGTATCCGGGGCGATGCCAGGAGATCGACCATGAGTGGGAGCTCTGCACTCCTGAGGCCGTTCAAGAGCAGGACACGGCGATCACCGCGCTCCTACAGGACAGCGGTTACGTCCTACCGACCGTCCTCCCGGACGGCTCGTACGAGCCCGCTCCCTGATGGAAGAGGTTCGGGCTCAATACGAGCGCCATCCCTACCCGCCGGTCTCGGCCCTTGCGCTGCCGCGAAAAGGGCAGGGCGGGGCGCTCACCTGGGAGCGCGGCGCGGAGCTGGCCGGTCGGGAGGGGGCCTCCCACGAGGGTCTTCGAATTCTCGTGGCCGGCTGCGGGACCCTGGAGGCGCTGGTCGTCGCTCAGGCGCACCCGAGGGCTCGAGAGGTGGTCGCCGTCGACATCAGCGAGGCCTCCATCGCGCGCTTGAGGGTCCGCGTCACTCTCGCCCGCATCGCGAATCTGATCCTGGGCCTCGGGCTGCGCTCTCGTATCCCCCCGATTCGGCTCGTTCGGGCCGATCTGGCTACCTGGGAAGACGGCGACTTTGACTATGTCCTCGCCACGGATGTGCTTCACCACCATCACGATCCTGCAGGACTGCTCCAGCGCCTCGCGAAGGCGACCCGACCGGGCGGCCTGATGCGCTTGGTGACCTACACGGCCCACGGTCGCGTCTGGATGAGAGCGATCGGGCGCTGGCTTAAGGCCGGCGGCTTGACCCCGGAGACCCCATCGTTGCGCGAGCGAGCTCGAGAGCGGATGGGGGAGCTGTCACCTGAGAATCCCCTTCGTTTGTCCTTCGAGGCGAACCCCGAGTCGCGGGCGGCCACCGGCATCGTGGACGCGTATCTTCACGTCTGCGAGAACCCCATGGCGCCTGAGGCCTGGGGACAGGCGGCCGCCTCTGCGGGGCTTCAGTTGGTCGCTCAGGACCACCCGCCCTCGTCTCAGAGCGGCTTCATTGATGAGCTCTGGCCCGAGCTCGGCGAGATGGGGGATTGGAGCAAGCTCGGGCTCCTCGATGACCTCCTTGAGATGGTCGCCAACCCCGTGCTCTGGTTGGAGCCCGGCGTGAGCGGTGGGCCGCCGAGCATGGTCTCCCCACCAGAACCCGCGGGCGGGCTTCCGCCCTCCGACGGACTTGTCTTGTCTCGGGCTCGCTCGTCGTCGAGCGTCGAGCTCGAGCAGGCTCTGTGGCTACCGAGCCATCTCCGCTGGGAGCTCGGGGTCGGACTCGGTCGCGCGGTCGCGCGGGTCGAGCGTCATGGACTCGATGAGGCTCGGCTTCTTCAGGTCCTCGAACAGGAGGTCGGCTGCAGGGTGAACGAGGCCGGAGACGACCTCCCGGGGCTGACCCTCTATGAGCACGCGGGTGGGGCTCTTCGCGAGCTCCCGGAGCCCTGGGACGCCGCTCGCTTCCGTGAGCTCACCGCCCGACTCCCCTCCGGAGCGCGCCTCATCATGGCCTCATCCAGGGAGCCCGTCCCCGGAGAGAGTCTGGAGGAGCAGGCGCTGCACTTGCAGACCCACCAGGGACCGGCCGCAAGCTGGATTGGACCGCTCCTGATCGAGGTCTAGGCGACTTCTTTGCCGCCGAGCCCGACTCGGTTGACCATGCCCTTATGCGGATATCGCGCCCCACCATGCTGTGCAGCGCCCTTCTGCTCGCCTCGTGCGCGAGCGCGGGCGGACCGGCGGCCCTGCGGGACGCGCCCGTTTCGGTCTGCAAGGCCGAGCCGGTTCGGGTGGCGAGCCTCGAGGGCGTGACCTCGATGCACGAGGATCTCAAGACCTGGCTTCAGGCCGTTCCCGCGGGCGCCGCAGGTCAGGTGCTCCTCTCCGGGGAGGAGATCGCCGCTCTCAATCGGAAGAACCGACAACACGCGTGGGGCCATCAGGACGTCCTGGCCAACGAGGTCGTGGAGGCCAACCGGGTCGCGAGTGAGCTCGGAGAGCGCTTCGACTGGCTCGCTGAGCGGTTGAAGAGCGGCAAGTACGTCGAGGACACGCCCGGAACTCTGAGCGCGGCCCGCCGGATCACGGAAGGGTCCTCGCATGTTCTCGAGGCGCGCGTGGTCGCTGTCGAGACCGACCTGAGGTGCGTGCCTTCCCACCAGGGGTTCTACACGCCGCCGGTCGACCGGGACTTCGACCGAAACCAGTGCTCGCGCCTCCATCTCGGCGAGGTGGTTCGCGTCCTGCGCGTCAGCGAGGACGGCGCGTGGCGCTACGTCCATGCAGGACACTCGGTCGGTTGGGTGCACGGAGCTGTCCTCACGCCGGCGCTCCTCGTGGAGGAGGCGCTGGCCTTCCGAGCTCCCCCGCGGCACATCGTAGTCACGGCGGACGGGGTGCAGGTCCCGGGTGGGGCAGCCCTCAGGATGGGCACGGCGCTCCCCCTGACCCGCGAGTCGCAGGACGCCTACACGGTGATCGTACCCACGACAAACGGGCTGGTGGAGACGCCTCTTCCGCGAGGTCCTGAGCTTCATATTGGCCATCTACCGTTCACCCGAAGTCACGTCTGGCGTCTGGCCCTATCGACTCTGGGCGACCCTTACGGATGGGGCGAGCGCGGAGGTGCGAGGGACTGCTCTCGCTTGCTCCTCGATGTCTTCCGCGCGTTTGGGATTGAGCTGGGTCGCCACTCCCTCGCCCAGGCTGGAAGCGGCAGCCGCACCGTGGAGCTCAAGGGGCTCGAACCGGCGGCTAAGCTCGAGGCGATCCGCGAGGCCGCGCGGGATAATGTGGTCTTCTTGTACATGTCCGGTCACATCCTGCTCTACCTGGGAGAGCTCGGTGGCGCGCCCTTCGCCATCAGCGCCATCAGCGAGTTCGTGACGCCCTGCGAGGGCGCCGGAGACCGGGTCTCGCGACTCGACAAGACCGCAGTGAGCGGTCTGGAGTTGGGCGCGGGGACGGAGCGCACGTCGTTTCTGGAGCGCATGAGTCGATTGGCGGTGTTCGGACGATGATGAGCCTCACCCTGGTGATGACCCTGGTGGCGAGCCTCGGGCTCTCCGCGACCTCGAGTCAGCCCAAGTGTCGCGACAGCAAGGATCTGCGGGTCTTCTTCTCTCCGCTCAAGCCCCATCCCAAGGCCCCGCTCCGAATCATGGCCGTGAGCGACGACCCCATGGCCGATCTCAGCGTCGTGGCCCTGGGTCCGAAAGACACGGTCTTGAACCTCGAGCCGAAGCGAATGGGTGGCCCACCCTATGGTCTGATCAGCGAGGTGGAGACGCCCGCGAAGGGCCGCTGGCAGATCGAGGTCCGAAGGGGCGAAGAGATCGTAGCCTGCAAGCGAACGCGCGTCGGCTCGTCCCGAAAGAGCATCAAATGGCTCACGCC
>CALCNF010000758.1 GCA_937897815.1 uncultured Pseudomonadota bacterium
CCCATCGGCTCAAAGTCGGGAAACAGGTAGAAGCCCCCTTCCGGGTCGTCGACCGCCGCCCCGGCGGAGCGGAGCTCGCCGGCGATCCACCGCCCAAGATCTCGAACGATGCCTCGGCTCAGATGGAGGTAGCGCTCGATCTCGTCGTTGCCCTCGAAGGCCTCGATGGCGGCGTGCTGTATCGGCGCGCTGGTGGAGGTAAAGGTCTCGCTGGCCGCAGAGGCCATAGCGTCCCCGAGCCAGCTCAGCTCGCCGGGGAGGATGAAGGTCCCGAGACGCCAGCCCCCGGCCCCGCACCACTTGGAGAGCCCACCGCTCACGATCGTTCCCTCGGGGTAGTACGACGCGATGGAGACGTGATCGCCTTCGTGGTGGAGCTCCCCGTAGATCTCGTCGGACAACACGACCATCCTGTGGCTTCTCGCGACGCGCGCGATGGCCTGAAGATGGTCACGGGAGTAGGTCGCGCCTGTGGGGTTGGACGGATAGTTCAGGAGCAGGACGCGGGGGCGATCCGGATCAGAGGTGAGCGCCCGATCGAGGGCGTCTGGCTGTATCCGCCACATATCCGCCCGATCGGACTCCACCCAAAGTACGTCTCGACCGGCGATGCGCGCCTGGGGTTCATAGGAGACCCAGCTGGGGTTGGGCAGGACGAGCTGGGCGTCGTAGACCACCTGGAGCAAAAAGAGCAGCTCCTTGGACCCTGGACCGATCAGGACGTTGTCAGCGCCGCAGTCGAGGCCACACACACGGCGCTGATGGGCCGCCACCGCCTCGCGCAGCGCCGGAAGGCCTCGGACAGGGAGGTAGTCTTTCTGTCCGGCGTTGCGGCGCAGCGCCTCGACGACCGAGCCGGGCACTGGAAACGGGCTCTGACCCAGGCCCAGCTTGTAGACGGTCTCTCCGCGAGCCATGAGGGCGTTGGAGCGCTCGTTGATCTCGAGGGTCGCTGAGAGACCCAGCCCATCGACCCGGGGCTCAAGGCTGCGTAGCGGTCCCGAGGTCATGTTTACGCCTCGTCGTGCTCGTCCGCCCTGACGGGCTGGGGCTCCACGTCGTCGAGGCGACCCTCCATCCCCGCGCTGGGGTCTGCGGCGTCCTCCTCAGGGCTCACGATGCGCAGGGGGTTCCCCTGGATTCGACCGACGAGGACGGTCGCCGTTGAGTCGCCAATGACGTTCGTGGTTGTTCGGAACATGTCGAGGATTCGGTCGACTCCGATGACCAGGGCTACGCCCTCGACAGGCACGCCGACGGCGGCGAGCACCATGGCCAGGGTCAACATGCCCGCGCCCGGCACGCCGGCCGCTCCAATGGAGGCCATCGTGGCGCTCACGACGATCGTCATCTGGTCGGCGATCGAGAGATCGATCCCGTAGATCTGAGCGATGAACACGGCGGCGACACCTTGATAGAGGGCCGTTCCGTCCATGTTCACGGTCGCCCCGATGGGCAACACAAAGCTGGCGACCTCGTTGGAGACCTTCAGGTTGGACTCACACGCCTCCATGGTCACAGGGAGGGTCGCGCTGGAGCTGGAGGTCGAAAACGCGAGGACCAGGGCGCTCCGAATGCTCTGGATGAAGCCGACGAACGGCAGGCGAACCACCGCGACGATCACGGGCAGGTAGCTGATCAGGATGTGACAGAGCAGGCCCAGGATCACGACTCCGCCGTAGGCCGCGAGGGCCACGAGGACGCTTAACCCTGTACTGCCGACGACCTCGAAGAGGAGCGCTGCGACGCCGTAGGGCGCGAGCTTCATGGCGATCTGCACCAGCATCACCATGACCTCATTGACGCTGTCGCAGAGCTGGATGACCGGCTTGGACTTGCCCAGGTCCATGAGCGTGAGGGAGACGCCGATCATGGTCGCGAAGAAGATCACCTGGAGCATCTCCCCCTTGGCCAGGGCGGCGATGGGGTTCGAGGGCACGATAGCGACGATCTGGTCGACGAAGGAGGGTGAACCGGCGGCGTTGCTCACGACGTTCTGGGCTGTATAGGACCCCAGGAGGATGGCCTTCTCGGCGTCGCTGATGAGATCGCCTGGCGCCAATATGTTCGCCAGGCTCAGCCCGATGACGAGAGCGACCATGGTCGTCGCCGTGAAGAAGCCCAGGGTGATCCCACCCATCTTGCCGAGCTTACGGAAGTCGCCCAGGGAGGCCATGCCCACGATGAGCGAGAAGAAGACCAGGGGGACCACCGCCATCTTGATCATGGCGAGGAACAGGCGGCCTATCCACTCGGTCCAGTCGACCAGGCTCTGTCCCAGGGGCGCGAACCTGCGCGCCTTTACGGGATCGGAGAGGATCCACCCCTGATGTTCTTCGCCTGCGACGGCCTTCACGCCAGAGTTCGCGAGCCGAACGACATCCTTGCCTGTCAGGGTCCAGCTCACCTTGAGCCACGGAGGATCAGAGGCGCTCTCCTCAAGGATGCTCACGCGGTCGATGCCGTTGGCCTCGGGGACCAGCTTGGTGCCCCCCTCGCTGGCCACGACCTGGGCGTCCGTGGAGAGGATCGCGCCGGTGGCCGGCAGGAACCTGGAGTTCGGGCCCAGCAAGAAGCCGAGGACCACGCCGATGGCCATGCCGATGAGCACCTTCGTATAGAACTGCATGGTTCTCCAAGAGTCGGTGGGGGCGCGCTCTCAAACAGACGCGGCCGCTAGGATAAGCGGCCCACGTCGAACATGATAGGCATGCGGGAAACAAGGGCGCGACGCTCGGAGGTAGTGAAACGCTACCAAAACGATAACCCGTTGAAATAGATAAAGAAATGCGTCTCCGCGCGCGGTCGGTTTCAGCGCGGCAGGGTGGGTCTTCTCGGCGAGAAGGAGCCTCTAGTCCTCGGACGCGTCTCCCAGGCAGATCCCGATGGAGCGGGCCACCTGAATCAACGGATCGGTCTCGGTCTGCACCAGGTGAGGCACAGTCGCCTCGGACAGCGGGACGTCTCCCGGCCCGTCACCGAGCCAGCAGGACATCCGCCCAAAGCGCCCCGCGGCGACCATCTCTACCGCGTGGCTTCCACAGGCGGTCGCGATGACTCGGTCTCGAGGGTCCGGGGTTCCGCCGCGCTGAATATGGCCGAGCACGACCAACCGCATCTCCGGTGAATCAGCCGGGTACTCACCGGCGTCGGCGACCCGCTCGGCTTCTTCGCGTGCCAGCTGCTCCAGCTCCTTGCGGAGTCGCTCGCCTGCGCCGCCAAGGACCGGGAGCCCATGGGGATGATCTCGCTCCTCGGCCACCGCATGGGCGCCGTCGATGGGACGCGCGCCCTCGCTGATCACGACCAGGCTGAACTTTCGTTGGCGTCGGAATCGCTCGACAACACGGGCGTAGACGGCCTCCGCATCGTAGGGGAGCTCGGGGAGCAGGATCGCGTGGGCGCCGCCCGCGATCCCTGCATGCAGGCTGATCCAGCCGGCGTAGCGGCCCATGAGCTCAAGGATCATGACGCGATCGTGGCTCTCAGCCGTCGTTCGCAGGCGATCGAGGGCCTCCGTGGCGACCTGGACAGCGGTCTCGAACCCGAAGGTGGCCTCCGTGCCCGAGAGATCGAAGTCGATGGTCTTGGGCACACCGACCAGAGGTACGTTGAGCTTGTCGTAGAACTCCCGCGACATCGAGAGCGTGCCGTCCCCGCCAATGCAGACGAGGCCGTCGATACCGAGCTCCTGGAGTCGGTCGGCCGCCTCCTGAGAACGATCGTGGGTGAGCACCTGGCCGTTCTCGTCCCGAAGCGGGCGTCCCTGGCCATCTCGAACCACCATACTGAAGGGGTTCCCGCGATTCGCCGTCCCGAGGATGGTCCCGCCGCGCATCTCAATGCCCTGGACGGTGTCCTCGGTGAGCGAAACCCAGCCCTCATCGCCTTGGAAGAGGCCGCTGAAGCCATCGATGAAGCCCACGACCTCCATGCCATAGCGTCGAATCGCCGTGAGGGTGACGCCGCGAATCGCCGCGTTGAGACCAGGGCTGTCTCCGCCGCCAGTGAGAACGCCGATCCGACGGACGCTGGTACCATCGGCGGTGCCCGTGCAGCGCCCTTGCTGTTCGTCTAGAAGTCCCATGGTTCTCCTCCCACGGTGCGCGTGGTTTAGGGAGCACCTACCACTGAGCGCTTAGAAAGAAAACGCTCAGATGCAACCGTATTGAAGCTCAAAGCAAATTGCCCCCATTCTGAAGCCAGAACAGGGGCAATTTGAGTGTCTCAGCGACCTGAGTACAGGCGCTGAGGGCACAAGAAGACAGGGCCTAGCCCTTGGTCAGCGACGTCCAGGCGAAGCCATTGCATCCGCCATCAAGGGGCGCCGACGCGTCCGAGTTGTCCTCGCTGGCCTCCGCCTCCTCAAGAGTCGCAAGGCCGTAGGATACGGTGCAGTAGTACACCACCCCTGCGTCCTCTTCGGTCCAGACGTACTTTGAGTACTGGTTTGGCGTGTACTCATCATCCGCTGGGCTCTGGACGACAATCCAGTTGGCGTCGTTGTCGTAGGACGAGACCGAGAGCACGGAGTAGCCGTTGTCCCAGGA
>CALCNF010000759.1 GCA_937897815.1 uncultured Pseudomonadota bacterium
CCATCCACCAGCAGGTCATCCCAGCCATCTCCGTTGTAGTCCCCCCACGAGAACTTGGGGCCCACCAGCAGGTCGGGTACGGGCTGGAAGATCTTCTCCTCGGGCGTCAGGTCATCCATGGGCTCGACCATCAGGCGCACCATGTAGTCATAGGGAAAGCTCAGGGAGAGGCCGTTCCAGAAGTAATAGGCCGCGCCCCCGTCCTCGAAGTAGGTGAGGTCCGGCACGTTGTAGGACGAGTGACAGTCCGTGTAGAGGTTGCAGCAGGAGTTGGGGTTCGGCTCCGTGCAGCCCGCTGGCGGCGTCACGTCGAAGGCCCAGTCCGGGGTAGCGAGGCCATTCTGACGCTGCTGGACGACAAAGATCGGCTGGGGTTTGTCCATGACCAGAGGCGGGTCCAGGGTGAAGGTCGTCCAGCCACCTGCGCTCACGTCATCCCCACAGAGATCGCCCTCCCAGTGGGCGTCGAGGGGCCAGAAATCGAACCCGTTATGACCGAAGTCAGGACGAATGGAGATGCCGATGGGCTGAGTCTTATCGGCCGGGACCGATTGGTAGCGCACCTTCACCGCGTGGATCTTCACCGGATGCTCAAGATCAAATCGCGTGGCCTGGTTGACCCGCTCGACCGTGAGGTCCTTCCCCGCGACAAGGAGACCCACGAACTGCTCATTGAACGAGGTGGAGAACCCACCATCATCGTGCTTGAGTTCCTCCAGCCCGCCCGGCAGAGTTCCCATGCCCTCAGCCGAACCGCAGGGAGGAGGCGTAACCACCTCGGGCTCCACGGTCGCGTCCGTGGTCGCGCTGGCGTCGACGTTCGCGGCCGCATCCGGGCCACCCGATGTATCCGACGCGGCATCAACCGTCGCGTCAGCGCCGCCATCGAGAGCGCTCCCCCCGTCGACCTCGGTGGCGACATCCTCCGTCGGAGCCGAGCTCGAACCCGACGTGTCCGAGTCACCACACGCCATCAGCGAGGTAACCGCCAAACCAACCCAAAGCGCACGCATCATCGACCTTCCCCACCGTTTAAGGCGGTCTCAGGATACTCGACGCCGGCGCCGAAGCACAGGCGTGGCGCTGGTCAGTCCCCCTCGCCGGGATAGAAAAAGGCTGGAACAGCGCTGTAGACCAGGGAGGCCGACATGGCCTGGCAGACCCCTTCGTCATCTCGCATCATGTCCGTGAGCCCGTCCGTGATGAGCAGCACGCGGTCGTAGATCCCCCCCGCTTCGCCGTCCGCCTTCTCGGCCAGCTCAAGCAGGCTCTCGTAGGTCACCGCGCCGCCGAGCACACCGTCCTCGATACCTCCGTCGTAGGTTAGCCGACCTCGAAGGTACGCGCCTCGAACATCGAGCTCGTAGTGAACTCCAAAGACGTCAATCGGGAGGAACGTGTCGTAAGGGCCGGCCTCGAGGACGCCGTCGGTGATCCGGGCGTTGGGCACCGCC
>CALCNF010000760.1 GCA_937897815.1 uncultured Pseudomonadota bacterium
AAACCGATCTCGGCCGTATCGCTCGCGCACCACCCAGTCTTCTTTAAGGACCGAGACGCATCGACGCCCTCCAGACTCGTGTCGATAGCCAGAAATGACAGGCCGCCATGAGGGTCCTCCCCGGTGCGGACGAGCGTCGTGAGCACATCGGCTCGGACACCCGAGGTGATGAACAGCTTGTTGCCTGTCACCACATAATGGTCGCCATCAAGAACAGCCCGGGTTCGCACAGCGGAGACGTCGCTGCCGGTCCCCGGCTCGGTCACCGCCAGCGCCGCGATCTTCTCACCGGTGAGCGCGGGGCGCACCCAGCGCTCGTTCAGGCCCTCATCCCCGCTCTGGATCATCGGAGGCAGGGCGATGCCCGCCGTCGTCAGCCCAACGACCACCCCGGTCGAGCCTCCACGCATCAGGCCCTCAATGGCCATGACAACGTGAAGGGGATCCCCACCAGCGCCACCGACCTCCTCCTCGAAGCCGATCCCAATGATCCCGGCGTCCCCGGCCTTTCTATATAGGTCACGAGGGAAGAGGCCCTCTTCTTCCCAGTCCGCCGCTCGGGGCGCGATCTCCGCCTCCGCGAATCGCCGACACATGTCTCGGGTCAGGATGTGGGTGTCGTCGAGGAAGCTGTCGAAGAAGTTCATGGGCCACAGCCAAACAAACCTGAGTGCTGCGGTCAAAGCGGGGCACACAAGTTTGCCCGGTCAGGCGGCCCGATCGAAGATGGCCCGATGAACCTCAAATGGCTCAGCGCTGCGCTCGCATTGGTGCTCCTGACGGGCTGCTCACAGGAGCGTGGCGTCGCGCCTGACGTCAGCCCGGACCGACCGCGCACGACCGAGCCGGCGCCCCCTCCAGAGGCGCCTGAGCCCCCGCCGCCGCCACCTCCTGGCTCGATGACCGGCGGCCGCCTTGGCGCCAGCATCTCCGAACGGTGGCCAAAGGTGGAGCAAGGGATGAGCGGGGCGCTTCAAGCGATCCCGAGCGTGTTGCTGGAGTCCCCCAACCGACTGGAGACCCGGTGGCTCCACGTAAAAAAGCAGAGTGACCTCCATCGGCAACGGGAGTCACTGGACCGGCAGCGTATGGACCGGCGAGCGACGGCGGACCTGCTGGACCTTCGGGCCTACGAAGGCAGGGGGCTCCCGCCCTTCGGCTGGCGAGACCGCACGCGAGGCCGGACCCACGTCACGGCGACGATGGCGGCGGTCTTGGTGCGCGCCTACGCCACCTTTCGCGCCATCTACCCGGATCGACGGCTGTCCCTTGGAGATCTGGCGCAGCCGGGTGGAGGGACCCTCTACCACGGCACCCTCGTACGCGAGCTGGAAGGTGACGCGGCCCAAGACGTCTTGAACCGATCCCGACTCGAGGGCGGTCGCCTCGTGGCCAGGAGCCTTCGACCGGCCACCTCGTTTCCTCGTGAGCTTCATCGGTTCGAGGCGCCCGATCAGAGGGTTGAGGTCGAAGAGACGATCCTGGCCCAACACAGCGCGCGCCCCCTCCGCCTGCGGGTCGCCGTGCGACGATACGTCGAGTCCGCGGTTCCGGAGCCTGACCAGGCGAAGGAGATGATCCGAGAGGCCAACGCCATCATCCGGCGGGGCACCTTGCTCTCTACGACCACCCTGCCCTACTGGTCGCGCGACGGCGCCAGAAGGCTGGTGCGTCAGCACTGGGTGAGCCCGGGGACGCGCGGCCAGCTGGTGGTCACCTCGAGCCGAAAGCAGAAGCGCCGACTGCGGGTTGCTGACCTTGAGGAGATCCGATTCAGCCGATTCTCGGCGCGAAAACCTGACAGCTTTCAGCGAGAGCGGCGCTGGCTTCCGACGCGCGTCCAGGACGGCAGGAAGACCCGCGTAGAGGGCTGGAGGCGTTTCACAGCCCTCTACGAGGCCGGACACATCACCCACCTCACGGGGCGGGACGCGGACATCTCGTACGTGACGAATGAGAACCGCTCCCACTTCGCGGTGGACATCCCCAACATCGACGTTGTCGCGACCTGGCACTGGTTTGAGGCCCTTTGCGCGGCGGCGAGGGAGATGGGCACGGAGGTGGAGAAGATCCTGGTCGACCGCAGCGTTCTATCGCATCTGAAGGCGGGCCTACCGGAGTCGGCGCTGAAGACCCCCCTGTTCACCCAGATCCTGAAGCGGTCTGGCGGCCACAACGCCCACCATCACCTGCGCCTGCTCGCGTCCGACCGCCGCTCCGAGGCGAAGGGGGCCGACCTGATGTCAGGCCTGTCCGAGCGCACCCTGGAGAGCCTGCGCGTGCCGGTGAGCTACTCGGTTCCGCTTCCCGCAACGGAGGCCGCCGCGCGAACACCGGACGACGCCGCCGCCTCGAGCCCAACGCCCTCCAAATAGTTGCCCGCCAGGAGCAGGCCTGGGTTCGCCGCGAGCGACTCTTCGACGGCCTCGACTCTTCGCGCGTGTCCGGGCGGGTACTGGGGAATCGCCTCGTGCCACCGAGAGACATGAACCGCGTTCGGCTGAGCCTTGACCCCCAGCACCCCGCCGACGGCGCGGCGGGCGCGATCCACCAGATCACTGTCAAGCAACCGTCGCGCCCCTGGGTCCCGGTCTCCACCGATCATCACCTGGACAGAGACCTGGCCCTCCGGTGAGCGCCCCGAGAAGATGCTGCTCGGGAACAGCATCCCCAACACATCAGCCCCCGCAGGCGGCGCGCTGTCGCTGGCGACGAGGAGCCCGAAGGCGTCGACCCAGGCGTTGACCTGATGTCGGTCATAACCCAGCCCAACCGCCGCGACATGAGGCTGGCGAACCGAACCATGGAGCGCCGCGAGTGGCTCGAGGCGCTCCCCGAGCAGACGATTCGCCGCAGGTAGGGACGTGGCCACGATCACGTGGGAGGCTTGCAGTGGGCCCGACCGGGTCTCAAGGGTCCACCCCTCACCGTCAGGCTCGATAGACTGAGCGCTGCGGCCCAGCTGCACGCGGGTCCCCAGGGCATGGTGGAGGCTCAACGGGAGCGCACGCAGCCCTCCCTGGAAGGAGATCAACGGCGCCTTGGAGGCCCGCACCAGGCCCGCGGCACGCCGTGCCTTCGCGAGGGACTTCATGCCGCGGTAGAGCGAACCATGCTCGCGCTCCATATCGCGCAACCTGGGGAACGCATCCACACCGAGGATGTCGAGGCGTCCGGCGTAGACCCCAGCAACGAACGGGTCCACCAGGGCCGCGCAGGCCTCAGGCCCGAGCCGACGCTCGGCGAACTCGGCGAGCGTCTCATCACCCTCGTCGATGCGGGGCGCTACGAAGGGCTCTCGTATCAACCGCGCCTTCCCACCAAAGGAGAGCAGCTTGGAAAACAGGAGCGAAAGGGGGCCAGAAGGGACGACATGGGGCCGGCCGCCGCGCCAAATCAAGCGCCGATGGCTCGCGGCCTGGCTCTCTATCACCTCACTCCGGAGGTCCAGCTGCTCGACAAGCCCCATGAGCGTCGGGCTCGTGGACTGAACCGTGTTCGGCCCATGCTCGAACAGGTGACCACCGACCTCCGATGAGGCGATATAGCCTCCGACCTGGCGGCGCTCCTCAAGGAGCACCACGGGTACGTTCGACGCCGCGAGTTGGAATGCCGACGTGAGCCCGGCGATGCCGCCGCCCACGACCACCACTGGCCGCTCGGTCGTCGGCCGCAGGCACCCCGCGTACGCGCCGTTGGAGATGGCCCACACCTGGGAGGAGG
>CALCNF010000761.1 GCA_937897815.1 uncultured Pseudomonadota bacterium
ACTGTTCCGTGTCCGGCTACTGCTTCGAATGCCTGGAGGCTGAGCAGTGCGCCTCGGACGAGGGATGCTTCGACGGCGCCTGTCTGCCGGAGCTCTGCACCCCGGGAGAGACCGCCTGCGCCCAGGACAACCTCCACACCTGCACGCCGAGCGGCTCGGGGTGGAACTCCCTGGAGTGCCCAGGGGCGAGCGGGAGCTGTGTCGACGGCGCGTGCACCGGCTGCACGCCTGGCTTCGCGGAGTGTGTCGGCAAAGACCAGCGCCTGGTGTGCAACGCGGATGGCTCGGCGCTCGTCGAGGAGAGCTGCGGCGAGGGCGGATTCTGCGCGGATGGGGCCTGCCTTGAGTGCTATCCAGGCACCACGCGCTGCGACGGGCCCTGGGTTCAGACCTGCAGCACAGCGGGCCTCTGGGAGAACACCGAGAACTGCGGGGCGAGCATGGGCCAGTGCGCCGCTGGCGTGTGTCAAAACGCCTGCGGTCAGGCTGGTAAGCTCTCGAACGAAGGCTGCGACTACTGGGCCATTGATATGGACAACGCGGGGCCGGCCGCGGACAGCCCCTACGCCGTGATCGTCAGCAACCTGAACGGCACCGAGGTGGCCATCACGGTCACCTCGCGCTCCAGCGGCGGGGCCGAGGCCTCTGTCGTCGCCCAGGGCACTGTGCCTCCGGGCGGCGTAGAGGTCTTCCAGCTCCCCCAGCAGAACCTGGGCTCCACCGGCGTCTTCTGGAAGGCGCTCAGGGTTCAGTCGACTGGACCCATCGTCGCGTACCAGTTCAACCCCCTTGAGAACGTCGCCGTGTACTCCAACGACGCCTCCCTGCTTCTGCCGAGCAACACCTACGGACAGGAGTACGTCGTCGTCAGCCGCGAGGAGATCCCCGGAAGCGGCCTGTCGACCTTCCGTGGCTCGATCGCGGTGGTCGCCACCGCGGAGAACACCCAGGTGTCAATCACGCCCTCGGCGCCGACCCTCGGCGGAGGCGGCCTACCGTTCCTTGAGAAGGGAGAGACGGCCACCATCACCCTGCAGCCCTACCAGGTGCTGAACATCCAGAGCGATATGCTCGGCGCCGATCTGACCGGCACCATCATCACCGCGGACCAGCCCATCGGCGTCTTCGGAGGCCATGAGGCGGCCGTAAGCGGCGAGCAGTGCTGCGCAGACCACCTTGAGCAGCAGCTCTTCCCGGTCGACACCTGGGGCAAGACCTACGTGGGCGGAAAGTCTCGGGCTCGAGGGGTCGAGAAAGACTACTGGCGTATCGTCGCCGCGTCCGATGGCACGAGCGTCTCGGTCTCCCCCACCCTTCCCGGGGTGCAGAGCCCCATTCTCCTCAACCGAGGCGAGTTCTACGAGTTCCAGACCGAGAAGGACTTCGTGCTTGAGTCCAACGAGCCGGTCATGGTGGCTCAGACGCTCGCCAGCTCTCAGGAGATCGTCGGACCGGCGACCTGCCTCGACAGCTCCGAGTGCGCCGAAGGCTACTCGTGCAGCTGGGTCTCACCCGAGTGCATGGCGGACGTGCCCTACTGCGAGGTCAACAGCGACTGCCCGGACTCCCACACCTGCTCTTGCGGTGACCTGGGCTTTTGCACCTGCGAGCCGGTCGGAGATCCCGCGCTGATCCTGGCCGTACCCGTGGAGCAATATCGGAGCGAGTACGTCTTCCTGACGCCGACCAACTTCAAGGATGACTACGTGAACATCGTCGCCCCCAACGGAGCCGCCGTCGACATGGACGGACAGATGGTCCCCCCGGGTCTGTTCCAGCCCATCCAGGGAACGGACTATCGGGTCGCCCGCCTGACCGTGTCCGACGGCGTGCACCGCATCGACGCGAGCGAGCCCGTCGGGGTGATCGTCTACGGCTACGACGATGACGTCTCCTACGGCTACCCAGCGGGTCTGGATCTCACGGCCCAATAGCCGCCGACCCGCGCCTCCTCAGACCAGCTCCTTGAGCGTGCTGCACAGCGTGTCCACGAACAGCTGTCCGGCCCGCCCGAGGGGCTGGTTTTCTCGTGTCACGATCTGGGGCTGATAGGTCCACCGTCGGGTCTCCGCATCCAGAACGACCAGAGCTCCGGACTGGAGGTCTTCGTCGACGAAGTGCTTCGGGATCCAGCCGTACCCCGCCGCGTCCAGGAGGGCGATCCGCTTGGAGTGAAAGTCAGCCAGGTAGACCAGGTTCCTGCTCCCCGAGAAGGCCGCCTTGGCCCGGGTGGCGAAGCGCGGCGATGAGTCCCGCACCACCAACTCAGCGTGTCCCTCCCGCGCCGCGTCTGTGAACGGCTGCTTGGCGAGTTCGTGCTCGGGTGCGGCCACCAACACCAGTTCCAGATTGGGCAGGGGCATCAGGTCATAGGGCTTCGCCTGCTCCTCGGAGTCAAAGCCAAGATACAGAGCGACATCAGCCGGGGCCTCCACGAAATGATCGATCACCCCCTCCTGGTACTCGATGTCGACGCGCAGACAGGTGGGAACCTCGGGATCGGCGAAGCGCCTCAGGCACGCCGTGATCGGCGCGATCGGGAGCGCTCCATCGACGATGACGTGAAGCTCGGCCTCCCAGCCTCCCGAGAGCTCGGCCGCGACCCGCTCAAGGCTACGAGCCTGCTCGATCACCTCTCGAGAGGCCTCCAGGATGCGCTGACCGGCCTTGGTCAAGACCGCCTTACGCCGGCTCCGGTCGAAGAGGTCGACGTCGGTCGCGGACTCCAGGCCCTGCACCAGATAGCTGATGGCAGAGGGCACCTTATGGAGCTCCTCGGCGGCCCCGGCGAAGGTCCCGGTGCGCGCGATGGCGTCCAGGGCGAGCAGCTGATCGAGGGTGAAATTCATAGGTCATAAATCCTGAACGTTAGGTTCAATTCATATCGCTTTTTTCACACAACAACCAGGGCTACATTCAGGATGTCCACAGCCGGAGGTACTCCCATGACAGGCCCATTTCCCTCAGGTCCCTTCCCGACCCTCCCCCGCAACTCCATCGTCATTACGAAGGGGATGCGGGACTAACCCTCTAGACCTTCCCAGGGTCTCCGAGGCCTCGCATCCCCCTCTACCCCCCGGATGCGGGGCCTCACTCTTTTGGGGTCCGCTCGTCCGGGGAACTCGGCGACGCCATGCGCGTCGCTCTCACCCCGAACCCCAAGAGACCCATGTCGAGCCACTCCCTTCGAAACGATCCCAAACGAGCCCCCGCACGAGCCATGCTCCGCGGCGCGGGCCTCACCGATGAAGACCTTGAGCGACCTCTGGTCGCGGTCTTCAACACCTGGGCGGAGATCACCCCCTGCAACGTCCACCTCCGCACCTTGGCTGAGCACGTCAAGGCGGGCATTCGGGCCGCCGGCGGCACCCCAATTGAGTTCAACGGGATCGCCGTCTCCGATGGCATCACGATGGGCACCGATGGGATGCGCGCCTCCCTCGTCTCTCGAGAGGTGATCGCGGACTCGGTGGAGCTCTCGGTGGGGGCTCACGAGTTTGACGCCGCCGTGGCCCTCGCAGGATGCGATAAGACCATCCCAGGGACGCTGATGGGCCTGGCGCGACTCGACCTGCCCAGCCTGGTGCTCTACGGCGGCTCCATCGCCCCTGGCCGATGGCGCGATCGTGACGTGACCGTCCAGGACGTCTTTGAGGCCGTCGGTGCTGTGGCGTCTGGAGATCTTTCCAACGAGGAGCTGGCCGATCTGGAGCGCGAGGCCTGCCCCGGCGCCGGCGCCTGCGGAGGGCAGTTCACCGCCAACACCATGGCGACCGCCCTCACCTTCCTCGGGGTCTCGCCCCTGGGCGTGAACGACCTCCCAGCGCTGCACCCGGACAAGCCCGCGGCAGCCTTCACAGCCGGAGAGCGGGTCATGGAGGCCCTGGCGCACGATCGACGCTTAAGCACCTTCGTCACGAAGCGATCCCTGGAGAACGCGGCGGCCTCCGTCGCGGCGACCGCTGGCTCTACGAACGCGGTCCTTCACCTCCTCGCGCTCGCCCGAGAGTTCGATCTGCCCTTCTCTCTTGAGGACTTCGATCGGGTCGCTTCACGCACCCCGGTGCTCGCCGATCTCAAGCCGGCGGGACGCTACACGGCGCCCGATCTCTTCGAGGCGGGCGGCACGCCGCTCGTCGCCCGCAGGCTCCTCGAAGCCGGCCTCCTCCACGACGAGCAGACCATCGACGGCGAGTCCCTGAGCACCCTGGTGGCCGACGCCCCGGAGGCCTCTGGACAGGACGTGGTCCGAACGGTTGAAGCGCCGCTGGCCGAGCGCGGTGGGCTGGCGATCCTCCGGGGCTCCCTCGCCCCGGAGGGCTGCGTCGTGAAGCTCTGCGGCCACGAGGTCCAGGTCCACGAGGGTCCCGCTCGAGTCTTCGAGTGCGAGGAGGACGCCTTTTGCGCCGTGCAGGCCGGAGACATCGAGCCCGGTGACGTGATCGTCATCCGCAACGAGGGGCCGCGAGGCGGGCCCGGGATGCGCGAGATGCTCGGCGTGACCGCCGCTCTGATCGGCCGTGGACTGGGCGACAAGGTAGCCCTCGTGACCGACGGTCGGTTCAGCGGCGCGACCCACGGCCTCATGGTTGGCCACGTGGCTCCAGAGGCGGCGGTCGGCGGTCCCATCGCGCTGCTCCGGGACGGAGATTGGATCACCCTCGACGTAGAGGCTCGCAGGCTCGACGTCCGCGCAGATCTCGACGAGCGGTG
>CALCNF010000762.1 GCA_937897815.1 uncultured Pseudomonadota bacterium
CGCGGTGACAGGGCCGTCCTTCGTGGTCGCTTCGGGATCAGGTCTCGCCCCGTCTTCAGCCGCCTGGTTCGCGCTCTCCGAAGGCTCGCTCTGTCCGTTCGCTTCATCCGGCTTCGGGGGTGTCGGAGTCGGCGCCGGTTTCGAGCCCGGACTCGGAGGCGAGGCCGCGCTTGATGATGCGGCCTTCGTCGGGAGCGCCTCTGCCGATTGGCCCGGGGCAGGCGAGGCTGGTTGAGGCGCGGCCTTCTCGGAAGCCTCGCCAACGCTGGTGTGAACGGCCGCGCTCTTGCGTTCATCCTGGATCTTGTTGAGCACGAACAGCGCGACGATCAGGGAAAGGACCAGCATCGCCGGACCGATGATCATGATGGGGTTGGTCCGCCAATGGGGCGCGAGCTCGGGCGCGGGCTGCTTTCGCGTCATGCTCAGATCGGCGTCGCCGGGCCCCTCCTCAGGCTGGAGCTCAGGGAGCGTGGCCTCGGGCACATCACGAACCGTCGCGAAGCGCTCTGGGCCCTCCGCCGGGGGGGCAGGACTGGACGAGTCTGCCAGCGCATCTAGCGACTGGGCGATGTCCGCGCCTACGACCGTCTCAAACTCGTCCGCCCCCGATTCGGCTGGCTCATCCGCCTGGGGCGCATTCGCAGAGGCGACATCCGCCTCAACCTCAGGCTCAGGCTGGGGATCCGACTCGAATGCAGGCTCGGCTGACTCCTCTGAAGCGCTCTCCAGAGACTCCTGTCGGAGCACCCGTGTCGCCGCTGGGTCCTCTGCGTCTTCTGCGTCTTCTGCGTCCGAATCCGCCCCGTCACCGCCTTCGGGAGGCCCTGGCGTAGCATCCTCGAGGGTCTCATCGGCCGGGTCACCGGAGAGATCGACGGCCTGCTCCTCGCCCAGGAACTGGGCCTCCGCTGTGGTATTGGCCTCGCTCGCCAGGGGAGAGGCCACACCCTGACCGATCGTCTCTGCGAGGGGGTCGATGCCCTCGAGGGCCTCATGTTCGGCCTTCGCTGGCTCGTCCTTTGCCGCCGCGTCGGGCAACCAGCCCACCGCAGGAAGCGCGTCGAGGAAGTCCCGCACCTGGCCAAAACGCTCCCCTGGCTCCACCTGCGTCGCCCGCATGAACGCGGCGTCGAGCTCCTCGGAGCAGTTCACCCCCTGCTCACGCAGAGAACGCCCCCCTTCGACCTCGGCGCCCGTCAGCAGCCATCCCGCGAGCATGGCCAGGCGATAGATGTCCGTCTCGGGCCGCTCTTGCCAGAGACCCTCCGACTGCTCCGGAGCGAGCCAGGCGTCCGCGCGCGGCGCGAGCCCGGCGGCGTCTCGAATCCCGGCCAGCCCTTCAAGGAACCATGGGTCACTCACGATGACCGAATCATCATCTGCGACGTAGATGTTGCTTGGCTTTACGTCTCCGTGAACGCCGAGCTGGTGGATCCGCTCAAGCGTAGCGCCGACAGCCTGCACCAGCGAGCGGATCCGCGCCTCGGAGAGTTGACCCTCGCGCGTCACCCACTCCGGCAACGTTACGCTGTCGATGCGAGGCATCACGACAAACGCCGAGCCCTCCCGGACGTCGATCTCCTCCAGGGTGATCAACCCGGGAGCGTTCATGAGCCGAGCCCTCTGCAGACGCATGGTGTTGGGTCCGCGAACCTGGCCCGCGAAGAGATCCGGGTGGAACACCTTCAGGACGACCTCTTGGCCGTCCTCGAGACGCTTCGCGGCGTACACCGCGCCAGTCGGACCCACTCCGATCTGCTCGGCGAGCTCGTAGCGCTCATCGAGGGTCTGTCCAGGCTCGGGTAGCCAGTCGACTGCCACCGCTCACTCCATCCGAGGTCGTGAAGGCATGAACGTACCATCGCCTCTCGACGTTGGCCATCGCACCCGCGCTGCGGCGCGCGCGAGAGGGGTCTAGGTCTCGACTCTCTCCGGGAAGGTGAAGACGAGCCCATCCTCGCCCGCGTCGACGGCCACCGCCCCGCCCTTGACCAAGCGACCGTAGAGCACCTCTTCGCTGAGCGGCTCCGCGATCTCCTTGCGGACCAGCCGCGCCAGCGGCCGCGCGCCGAGCGCGGGCTCGTAACCCTTTTCGGCCAGGTACGCCTTCGCGGTGTCTCCCAGTACGATCCGAATCTTCTTCGACGAGAGCTGCTTTTGGAGCTCGAGGACCAGCTTGTCCACGATGAGCGTCACCACCTCACGCGGTAGAGGATTGAAGTCGATCTTTCGGTCGAGGCGGTTACGGAACTCCGGAGAGAACATCCGCTTGAAGGCGTTGTCCGAGTCCCCGAACTCCACCGACTCCGCGAAGCCAAGCTTGCGTTTGGAGAGCTCCTCTGCGCCCACATTGGACGTCATAATCAGCACCACATGCCGGAAGTCTGCCTTACGACCGTTGTTGTCGGTCAGCGTCCCGTGGTCCATGACCTGAAGCAGGATGTTGAAGACATCGGGGTGCGCCTTCTCGATCTCGTCGAGGAGCAACACCGCATGAGGAGAACGGTTCACAGCGTCGGTCAGGAGACCGCCCTGATCAAAGCCGACGTAGCCCGGTGGCGCGCCGATGAGCCTCGATACCGTGTGGCGCTCCATGTACTCGCTCATGTCGAAGCGCACGAACTGTACGTCCATCACCTCGGCCAGCTGCTTGGCCAACTCGGTCTTGCCGACACCGGTGGGACCGGCGAAGAGGAACGAGCCGATGGGCTTGTCGACCTCACGCAGTCCCGCCCTGGAGAGGCGCACGGCGCGACTCACCGCGTCAATGGCCTCGGCCTGGCCAAAGACCCGCTCCCCGAGGCGGTGCTCGAGGTTCTCCAGGCTCTCGCGGTCCCCGCGGCTCACCTTGTCGATGGGCACTCGGGCTGAGGAGGAGACGATCGACTCGATGTGGCTGACGCTTACCTTCGTTCGCCCCTTCAGGCGCCGCGCGGCGCCCGCCTCATCGATCAGGTCGATGGCCTTGTCCGGGAGCTTTCTCTCCTGGAGGTACTTGATAGACAGGTCCACGGCGGCGCGCAGCGAGGGCTCGCTGTAGACCACCCCGTGATGCGCTTCGTAGTCGCCCTTCAAGCCGGCCAGGATCTTCACGGCCTCTGCGGGGCTCGGCTCCGGCACTTCGACCATCTGAAACCGCCTGCTCAGCGCCCGGTCACGCTCGATGTGCCCGCGGTACTCCTCGAAGGTCGTCGCACCAATCACCCGCAGCGCTCCAGACGCCAGCGCCGGTTTGAGCATGTTGGACGCGTCCATCGAGCCGCCGCTCACGGCTCCAGCGCCAACGATCGTGTGCATCTCGTCAACGAACAGGATCACCTCATCGCGCTCGTCCAGGGCCTTGAGCACAGCCTTCATGCGGGCCTCGAAGTCCCCCCGATAGCGGGTTCCGGCGAGGAGGTTGCCCATGTCCAACGCGAAGATCGTCACGGAGCGAAGCAGCTCAGGCACATCGCCGCTGACGATACGGCGCGCCAGCCCCTCCACCAACGCCGTCTTGCCGACGCCTGCGTCACCGACCAACAGAGGGTTGTTCTTTCGTCGCCTCGCGAGCACATGAACGATCCGATCCAGCTCGTGGGTTCGCCCGATAAGCGGATCGATGTCCCCGGCGCGCGCCTTCGCGTTCAGGTCCGTCGTGAACGCCTCCAGAGGATCGCTTGGGACGCCCTCTTCCTCAGCGCTCGTCGCACCGGAGCCAATTCCCTCTTCAAAGGCCGGCGCGTTTCCGCCCTTGCTAATGCCGTGACTGACGAATCGGACGACGTCGAGTCGGCTCACTCCAGCCTTCTCCAGGAGATGAACGGCGTAAGACTCGCCCTCCCTGAAGATAGACACGAGCACCTCAATGGTCCCGACCTCTTCCTTTCCAGCGCCATGGCTGTGCATGGCGGCGCGCTGGACGACGCGCGAGAACCCGAGGGAGGGGTGCGCCTCCGCGAGCTCGTTGTCGCTGTCCTGCTGCTCAAGGAGGTGGGCCTCGAGATCGTTCTCCAGCATAGAGAGGTCCGCGCCTGACTGGCGTAAGACCTCAACCGTGTTTGCGTCCTGCAGAAGAGCGAGCAGCAAGTGCTCGACGGTCGCCAGTTCATGGCCCCGGCTTCTAGCGCCGAGGACCGCGACGTCCATACAGATGCGTAACTCAGGTGATACGTTCAATCGTCGGGCTCCATGGTGCACAGCAGCGGCATGCCGTGCTCCTCCGCCAGGGCGAGCACCTCTTGGGTCTTCGTCTCCGCGATGTCGCGAGTGAAGACACCGGCGATCCCCTGGCCTTTGTGATGAATGGTGAGCATCAAATGCGTCGACGCCGTCTCTGATTTGCGAAAGACGAACTGGAGCACGTACACGACGAACTCCATGGTCGTGTAGTCGTCGTTGTGCAGCAGCACTCGGTACATAGGAGGCTTCTTGGTGGTCGACTCTCGGTCGAGGACGGTCTCATCGGCGTCCTTGGTGCCTCCTCGGCCTGGTCGTTTCTCGTCGCTCACCCGATCCTCCATGCGCGCTGCTCGGCGCGGAACCACATCCTGTCAGACCCGAGGGCGAAGGCCAAGAGTTCA
>CALCNF010000763.1 GCA_937897815.1 uncultured Pseudomonadota bacterium
CGGGCGTCGACCACTGTGGGACGTGCACCCGGTGTCTGGATGCTTGTCCGACGGACGCCTTTCCCGAGCCCTATGTCCTGGACGCGCGCCGGTGTATCGCGACCTGGACCATCGAGAGTCACGAGCCGGCTCAAGATGTCGAGCCCGACCTCCTGGGGGGCCACCTCTTTGGGTGCGATATCTGCCAGGAGGTCTGTCCCTGGAATCGGAGCCCACAGGAGACCACGATCCCGTCGCTGGCGCCTCGCATCGAGAACGAACGGCCTCTGTTGGCGTCCCTACGCGGCCTCGACGAGGCCGACTTCAAGGCGCGCTTCCCGCGATCGGCCGTTCGCCGCACCGATCCCAGCCGCATGGAGCAGGTCATCGACGTGCTGGAGCAGACGCGCTCTGGAGCGGGGAGGCCAAGGACAAGAAAAAAGGCCGCGGAGTGAGCTCCGCGGCCTTCTCTGTGGTGGAGCCGATCGGGGTCGAACCGACGACCTCATGAATGCCATTCATGCGCTCTACCAACTGAGCTACGGCCCCACAGAAATCGGAAGCGGTTCCTAGCACGGTGCGCAGGCCTGGGCAAGCCGAAATGCGAGCCTCTTGTTTGCGCGAGGCCTCGCCGCTGGGCGCCCCCGGTCAGAGCCCGAGGCGAGCGTCCTAGAAGCCCCTCATGAACATGTGGATCATCGGTCCCAGCTGCCTCTGGATATTTCGACCGGCGGGGCTCTCCATCAGCGCGCTCAGGGAGCCCAGGTTGAAGAAGATACCGGCGAGATCGGTTCGGAAGACCATCCCCCGCGCTTTCTGTCCCCAGGGCGACGTGGGGTGCGCGAGCGCGAGCTTCGCCAACTGTCGGTTCGACTCGGCCAGGTCCCCCGCGTACCGCAGCTTCATCGCCTCCGTGTAGGCAGCGCTTTGCTCGGCCGAGTAGCCCTTTCGGCCGGCCGTCGGCAGGGAAGCCGCGACGCCCTCCAGGGTGATTCGGTTGGGTGTCACGCGCATCCAGCTCATTCCGTCCACGGACTCATCATGAAGCACAAGGAGCCCGTCGATGGCGCGGATGATCGTGCCTCCGATGAAGTCCTTGGGCAGGAGACTCCGAATCGCCGGAATGCCCTGGCGAATGAAGCTCGAGATCCCGTTCCTCGCCTGGTAGCCCGCGATGAACGTGGCGTCGTCGAGGATCGGCTCGGCGCCAGGCGCGCCTCCATGGACGGACGCCTTCAAGGCGGATTGGATCGCGTGGGAGGTGGTCCCGAGCGCGAGCAGCTTGTCGGTCATCCCCCAATGGATGTTCAGGATGGGCTCGAAGGGCTGCTTGTTCTTCTTGGCGCGCCTCTTCTTCTTTTTGCCCTTGTTCTGAGCGAGCTCCTTTCGGGCCTCCTCAATGCTGTCACGCTCGTTCCACTGCATCTGCTGTAGACCCTTGTCGTGCATCTCGCGGTTGACTGTCTGGAGTTCCTCATTGAGGCGGCTCAGGGTGTCCCCGTCGTCCTTCTGACTGGCCTTGCTTAGCGCAGCGTGCAGCTCTTGGGTCCTCTTCTCGTAGCGGAGATATTCATGGGCTTTCTCAAGCCGCTTGGCCTTCTTTTCGGGGTCCTCTCGTACGGAGAATGTGGTGACGAACATACGTTGATCGCCGTCGCTGCTCGTGCCCTTCGTCTCCACCGAGATCTCGTGATCCGCGTCGCGCGCGGCCAGGTCGCCTGCGAGGGCGAAGAAGTGTCGGACGAGCTCCTCGGCGCCCTCGGCGTCGAGCACGCCGGCGACGGCCACGCAGTTGGAGAACGAACCGTCGCATCGCACGAGCTGGTCGCCGCTCATGGACTTGGCCACCATCGTAAGGGGGAGGCCTGCTCGCTTCTCGAATCGCTCGCTGACCTTTTCGAATCCCTTACCGAGTAGGTTGCTCGCCAGGGTCTCTAGCGCCTTCAGGTCCACGCTCGAGCGCCACCACAGATCCGAACGATCGGAAACCAGCTTCGACATCGAGGCGCGGGCGGCCTTTCCTGCGGCGCCCGGTCGGAGCACGGAGAGGAAGGGCTCGAACTCCGCCTCCACCTCGACGTCCAGCTTCGCCTCATAGCGTCCCTCGCGGAGGAGGGTATGGATCTGCGCCGTCTTCACTCCAGCCGCCGCGGCGGGCAGCATGTCCATCTTGATGGCGCCCGGAGTGTTCAGACCCGCGAAGAAGCCGATACGAGCGCCTTCGAGCGCCTCACTGCCAGGGAACGGCGCTCCGCCGGCGAACTGTACGCGGTCGATGGCCGGGAGCTTCTCGGAGACCACGGCCAGGTTGCCCTGAAACCTGAGGTAGAGCGGATTCTTCTGGCTGGGCTTCTCGAAGCTCACGAGCAGGCCCTTTCCGGGGAGGCGCTCCTTCTTACTGGTCACCTTGGCTTTTCCGCTCTTGGTGCTCTTCTGATTCAGGTTGAGCAACCACTCCATGCTCTTGATCAGCGCTTTGCGGTCCTTGACGTCCATCACGACCGTCACGTCCGCATGCCCATCAGCTCCGGGCTGCGCGTACACCGCAATCGAGCCCGTCGCGCTCAGGCCCATGGACTCCACGAGAGGGCCTCGGGCCTTCTTGAATCGCTTCGAGAGCTTTCGAAGCTCGTTGAGATAGAAGTCCAGATCCGGCGCGTCGAGACCGTAGCGCTCCATGCTCTCGATGTGCTCTCGGACCATGGGCTCGATCTGGCCGATTCCATGGAGGACGACGGCGACGTCGGTCCCCGCGGGCGCGGCTCGCAGGGCGTTCGATTGGGCTAGCGCGCTGGTGGTCAAGAGCAGGAGACCCACTGACAGGGCCGTGATCAGTCGTGTTCGAAGTCGCATTAGCTTGCCTCGCCGTTGGGGGCTGTTGTGATGAGGAGGGCCTCGAAGGGCTCAACACCTTCGCATTGAAGCTCAAGACCAGAGGTCTCGGAGAGCGCGACCAGCATCCCGCTGAGCAGGGTCTGGTGGGCGTCGTCTACGAGCAGAGTCGCGGCTCCACCAAGCGCCAGTAGGAGTCGCTCACGGTCAGGTGCTGGTGGGAGCTGCCGTGTGCCCTGAGACGCTACGTTGATGAGCTCGCAGGTCAGGGAGTTCATGCCCAGCTCCAGGGCCCCTGAGAGGTCTTCGGCGCGGTCGAGCGCGACGCCTAGATCCAGCATCTCCATGTAGGCATCCCCCGTAGAATTCATGAGCACGAGTGCCTGGTTTATGAGCGCAGAGAGTCAGAGTCAAGGGCCCACATCCGGCGGCCCCTCCTTCGGAGAACTGCCCACCAGATGGGCGAGGAGCACCGTGGCGTACGTGCCTGATGTCAGATCGAAACGCGCGACGAGCGCGTCCTCTTCCCTTTGACAGGTCAGCTCTCGCGGCGTGACCACTGCGGCGCGCCGCGTTCCGGGCGCGAGCTTCTTCATTCCATCGAAGACGTCGCCCTGAAGATCAAAGTCCGCCAGCGCTGCGCGCTCATACTCCGCCGCCGCTCCTGTGGCTCTGCGTGCTTTGCCGCCAAAGATAGGCCCCGTGACGACCACCTCGCCCGAGAGGATGCGCTCCGTCTCGACCTCTGGATCCTCGACCTCGAAGACTCCCCCGGATTCGACCCGCGTCAGCAGGTCACCTGCGAGGGCGCGGCGAAAGCCAACACCCTCACTTCGGAGCCATGCCCAGTGGTTGAAGAGGGCCGATTGGACGGCGCTGACCAGAAACCGTCGACGCTGCTTGTCACGCTCTCGGCCACCCTGAAGAACGCGCAGGCCTGCTGGGACGTTATCTCCGCGGCCAAAGCGCTGGGCTCCATAGGTGTTCACGAAGCCCTCCGAGGCGATCCTCTGGGCCGCCGCTTGCGCCGCGTGATCCTCCTCCGGGTTCCGCTCAATGATGCGAATCACAAAGCTGTTCCCTTTCAGGTGGCCGGTGCGCAGCTTGTTGGGATGAAGCGCGTGCTCAAGGACCTCGATTCTTCCCGTCTCGCCCAGGGGTCCGCTGAGGTCCTCGGGCGGGTTGGGGGTCGACGCGGGAACGCTGATCCACTGTCGGGTGACAGCGCGTCGGTCCTTGAGCCCGGCGCATCCGATGTCGCCCTGACGAACGTCGAGCCGCCGCGCGGCCGTCTTCAAGAGCATGGGTCCGCTCACGTCTTCCTTTTCAATCCAGAGGAAGCGGTGGGTGCCCTCGCCCGACGGTAGGTAGGCGGGGCGCTCTTCCACTCGAAAGTCTCCCGGCACAGCCTTGATGCGCCCAGGGGTCTCGGAAGCTCGGGATGCGTCGGGCTCTGGGAGCTGGGTACGGATGATCGGCAGGTCACTCATGGGGTGACACTAACCAGGAAGGGCCAGTCACACCAGGGATGCCGTTCCCGACTGGCCACTGCCCGTGTAATGTTCA
>CALCNF010000764.1 GCA_937897815.1 uncultured Pseudomonadota bacterium
AGAAATATACCCCCCGGGGGTATGATAACAAGTTCTGTTCGCCTGACGTTCTCAACCCGCTATTCGAGCTCTAAGTTCTGGGCGATCTCTTGAGGCACAAAGAAGTGGTTGGTGGAGATCGTAGGGTTGTAGCCGTCCTCACGTGGGTGGGGATAGACGGTCCTTGAGCGCGTCACGTAGCGCTTGGCCTTTACGTAGCCGGCCCGAGTCGCGCACTCCGTCCAGCTGCTCTTGAGATCGGAGGTCTTCATGGCCGCGGGCACGGGGTCGGCGGGGCGGAGTCCCTGTCCGCTCTTCGCGTGAACGTACATGAAGCCCGCATGATAGGTGTTGAACGCCGTATGACGCAGGTCGTCGACGGTGAGCGCGTTGGCCTCGGTGAAGATCAACACGAGACCCGCGTCGTGATAGCCGCGAAAGATCCGGTCCATCTTCTCATCGGTCTGGTTGCGCACCTCGTGAAAGCCGTTGCCCACCATGAGCACGGCGCCACGCGGGTCGATGCCGTTCGACCGAAGGTGACTGATCAGGTAGTCCGGATCTCCGATGTCCGCCTGCCGGACGAAGAGCATGTTCTGCGGCAGCCTCCCAGAGCGCTGCTCCGAGATCGCCTCGGCGACCGAGTCGTCCTCCAGATCCGCGCCCACGTAGGAGAGCGGCCGCGATCCCTCACGCTCCCAGCGCTGGCGCGTGGCCTCGCCGCGACCCAGGGCGTGCTCAATGAACACATCGTAAGAAAAGCCGGTCGCCTCGCAGAAGCGATCCAGGGCGTCATTGCACTGAACGAAGGTCTTGCTGTTGGCCGTCTGGCTCGCGATCACGTTGGCCCCGCGGCTCACCCATGCGGCGTTCTTTCCGTCACGGAGGATGTCCAAGATCCGGCTCATGTAGGGCTGGTAGGTCTCGATGATGCCGTAGGGTCCGGGACCACGAAGGAAGACGCGCCTGCCGAGCACCGTCGGGGTGGCGACCTCTCCCTCTACGGTCACGAAGCCGGCCGCGTCGAGAGCGGCGAGGGCCCGCGCGCCGATCTCCGGGTCGCCTGGGGCCAGCTCGCGGGCGCTCAGGGGGTCGCCCTGAGCCAGAGCCTCGCAGCGGCCAACCATCTTCAGGGCCACGAGCACCGGAAGCATACGGAACGAGAGGTCGACCTCTTCCCAGCTCGCGATCCAGGACTCCTGATCGTGAGAGGTTCGGATCGGCAGCTCGCTGGTGATGGTGAGCAAGAGCTCCCGCTCTCCCGGAACGAGCGTCTCGCCCGCGAAGGCACGAGACCAGGTGTGGGAGACCGTGGCGCGCGTCCCGGGGGGCACCGGCCCGAGGCGCTCAAAGAGCCCCGTCGCGCGCGCGGTCGGCTCTAGAGTGAAGCCTTCGGATGTGCGTTGCAGATACCCTCGAGTCACCAGCAGGCTCAGATCCGTGAAGAGCTCATGAGCGTCCAGAGGGTGACCCGTGAGGTCCATCGTCTGCTCAGGGACGATGGTCTCGCCTGCCAGGAGACGAGGCGCGACGCCTACCTCATGGAGCGCGCCCACCACGTGGCGAACCAGCCACAGATCGGGCGCCGCCGTGATGGCCGCGGTGTTGAGCATCGTTCGGATGACGCGCGCGGCGCGCGCGAGATGCGCGCGCTCCTCCTCGGAGGCCTGCTCGGCGGCGACCTTCTCGAGCGCGCCGAGCGTCACGAGGACGTCGCCGGCGAGGCGGAAGAGCTGAGGGACCTCCTCTCGGAAGTGCTCATAGGCGACGCCGGAGAGCGCGGGATAGCCCGACGAGGAGACGTGCGTCTGGCTGACGTACGTCCGGACGAGACGCGCTGCCAGCGAATCATCGCTCAGCCCCGCGGCCGCAAGGAGCCGCTCCCTCAGGTCGCTCTCGTTCATACCCCTCTCTCGTGCATCGACGAAGCTCCAGTCTCTCACGGTCGAAAGCCCGCATAAAGGGCAAGTGAGAGGAAGCGCGCAGGCCAGCCGGAAAAAATGTCATCTGCGCTCAGATCGTTTCTCGTCCTGATGCGTCCCAAGAGAGTATGGACACCATCGATCTCAATGACCCTCGCCTCCTCGAGAGGCTCCGCCGACGAGACGAGCGAGCGTTCGCGCTCCTGTTTCGTCACTCCCGTGACCGGATCTACAACACCGTGCTCCGCATGGTGGGCTGCCCCGCCGAGGCCCAGGATGTGACCCAGGAGGTCTACCTGAAGGCCTACCGCGCCCTGGCCGGGTTCCGAGGAGACGCCAGCGTCATGAGCTGGCTGTATCGGATCGCCGTGAACCAGGTGCGCAGCCGCATCAAGCACCAAGCGCGCCGGCGTCGCCTCTATCACGACCCTCTCGATGAGGAACGACAAGGCGCGGACCGCCCCACCTCGGCCGGACTGGAGCGTCCCGATCGACTCCTGGAGGGGGCTCGGCTCGAGCGATTTCTGGTGCGCGCGCTCCACGCTATGGAGCCCGACTTTCGTGAGGTCGTGGTCCTGCGCGACATCGAGGGATTGAGCTACGCGGAGGTCCAGGAGGCCACGGGGCTGGAGATGGGAACCGTGAAGAGCCGACTCTATCGCGGCCGCAAGTGGCTCGCCGAGCGACTCGCGGAGCGAGAGCGGGGGGAGCTGCACCCCAAGCTGTCACCCCGAAGCGCTGACGGACCCAAGGCACGACCGCTGGTCCTCGCCGCGTTCCTCTCGGCGGAGGTAGGCACATGAACACCGCCACCCACATCCCGGAGCTCCTCGAGTCTTCCCAAGAGGTCAGCCGCCTGCTCCAGGCCATCCCCCGTGAAGGAGCCCCGAGATCGCTGACGAGCTCCATGCGACGGGCGCTCTCGCGGGAGCGGCGACAGGTCCCCCCTCCACCTCCGTTTCCACTGTGGCCGGCCGCGGCGGCCGTTCAGCTCGCGCTGCTCACCGGGCTCTGCGCCCTGTACTTCTTCGCCACGCCGCCGACGGCGGTCGTCGTCAAGGAGGCGAGCGAGCGCCCCGCCGAGTCGACCACGAACCAGGCCAATGCATCGGCGCCGCTGGAGACTCCCCCAGAGGGGGGCCCGCGCGACGGAGCTCCATGACGCCATGAGGCTCCGTCGACGCGGTGGTGCGAGCGGTCACCCGGAGCCCTACTCCACGATCTCGTGGTACCAGAGCGGGGCGTAGTTCGACCCGTTCGTGGAGCTCACGGCCAGCTCAAACGCCGACGCTCCGTAGGTGAGCTGCTTGCCCGAGGTGGAGCCGCCGCCAAAGGGGTAGCCCCCCTTCCACGTCTGGGCCCACTTCCCGGCCGGGTCATTCACGACGTAACCCGAGCCTGTGTAGCCCGTCGCGACCAACACGTGGCCAAAGCCCGTAAAGTAGCCGTGGATGATCACCGGCTTCCCAGCCGCGAGCAGCGCCTTGAGCCCGGCGATGCTGCCGTTGGTATGGGCGACGAGCCGTTGAGGAATCCCGATGCTCTCAGCGTAGTGATTGAACACCTGGGCGAGGCCCGCCGGAGACTGCGCCTTGTTCTTACCGAAGGTCGCCGTGATGGTGTCTGGCGTCCCGCTCCAGCCGTAGTACTTCAACACCATGGCGATGGAGGTGTTCTGGCAAGAAGCGCTCGGGTGGAGGCTGTTGTTGTACTGGTAGAAGTAGGGAAGCTGACTCAGGCCTCCGACCGACGTCCCCGAAGAGCCGGACGAACCGGACGAACCCGAGCCGCCGCTCGATTGGCCACAGTCGCCCTGGTCAAAGGCGAACGCCGCGCAGTTCAAATCGACGTTGTACTCGGTCCCATCATCGCAATAGTCGTCACCGATCCACTTGCTCTTCACGCAAAGACCGTTGCAGTCCTCCTCTTCTCCAGCCGCGCAGCTCGAACCGGACCCGGAGACCGCCCCACAATCTCCTCCGTCCATGTCGAACTGCTCGCACATGAAGTTCACGTACGTGTTGGCGCCATCATCGCAGATCCCGTCACCGACCCAGCTGGCGTTGATGCACACGCCGTCGCAATCCTCGACCTTTCCCTCCGGGCATCCCGAGGGCTCCGAAGGTCCCTGGGATGAGCTGTCCGAATCCGACGGTGTCTCAGCCGCGGCCGACAAGATCACGATGAAGCCCGAGTCAGTCGCGACCTCCGCGCCCGAATCGTCGTAGCCACGAACCGTGATCTTTCGACTCCCCTCGGACCAGAAGGTGTAGGACAACTCGAAATCGGCGCCCATTCCAGCCCCGAGCTTCGTACCCGAGTCGATCTCGTAGAAGACGTAGCCGACCGGGCCTTCAACAGAAGCGGTCAGGACCGTGGGAGTTCCGGCGTTCGTGAAGGGGGGAAACGTGAGGGTGATCGCGGCCGCCTTGGCGTCCCCCGTGGAGTTCGAAGAGATCGACGAAGGCTCCTCCTCTTGCTCCTGCTCTGGAGCGGCCTCTTCCGCTGGAGGGAGCGGCGACGACTCCTCGTCCTTGGCGGGCTTCTCGTCTTCAGGTGGTGTTTGAAGCTCCGGGGCCGGCGCCTCCTCAGCGAAGCTCGCCTCCTCGTCCTGCTCTTCGCTCTCCGAGCTCAAGGGTTCGTTCCCGGCGCTCGGCTTCTCCTCGGCTGGAGGCTCCGATGGAGGGTAGCCCTCGTGAGCACCCACGGGCGATGAGTTGGGCGCGAATGTGGGACTTTGGCCCACCTCCACGGCGTTTGAGGCCTGCGACTCATCGGACTCCCAGGCGCCGCCATCACAAGCGGCGAGGGCCAGGCTACCGAGTAGGCAGAGAGACAGAGTGACGAGGGTTCGGGGGCGTTGAACCATGTGCGCATCTCCTTCGAGCGTCGAGACCGTCAAGCGCAGTTGACGGCCGTTGGGGAGGCTGAACAGGAGTAGCGCGCCCAGCCAAAATGATGGGCGTACAGATGATTGTCAACTCACGGGTACATTAATTCATTTGCTGTCACGCGACCCAAGAACGAGGCCCTCTTTCGGGCGGCAGAGCCGCCCGTGTGCGAGGCCCCGTGACCGCGGGGCAGACCGGTTCCCCGGCTCGTATGGACATCTCTCGCGGCGTCTCACGAGAGCGCCTCTCGGCCCCTTCAGTCGGGACGCGGAGCGCGGAAGAACCGGAAGACGAGCGCGGAAGAACCCAACAAGCAAAGCCATGCGAAGAGGGGACCAACAGACCGATAAGGGGTCACGACGTCGCGGAGCTCCACCTCCGCCTCCAGGACGCCCGTCTCATCCAGACCGAGCACCTTGATAGGCACTCCATCGGGACCCACGATGGCGCTGATCCCGGTCAAGGCCGAGCGAATCAGAGGGAGGCCCAGCTCCGCCGCGCGGCTCGACTGGACCATCAAATGGAACCAGGGAGCGGTCGATCGGCCGAACCACACGTCGATGGTCAGGTTGACCAGGAGCGAGGCGTCGTCGCCCGCCGTCTCGCGGGTCACGTCCGAGAAGATCGACTCGTAGCAGATGCCGCAGGCGACGCGCTCGCCGTCGACGTCAAAGCGACACGGGCGCTCGCCACGCCCGAAGTCCCCCACTCCTGGAACGCTGTTCTTGAGGGCAGGAATGAGATCGCTCAGGGGCATCGTCTCACCGAACGGGACGAGGACCGTCTTGTCGTAGGAACCCTCGATCTGGCCGTCCGCTCCCAGATGCACCGCCGAGTTGTGCAGCTGGGCCCCGGGCGGGCGTCGAAGGCCGCCCACGATAGCGTTCACCGCGGGACCGGCCACGAGCGCACGCTGAACCGCGCGGGTCGACTGGGTCGAGAGCCTCTCGGCGCCCGTCTCGGAGCGGCTGTCCGCGTCCAGGTCCCAAAAGAGCGGGAAGGCGCCCTCGGAGGCGACGAGGAGATCATAGCGCTCCGACTCCAGGTCGCGCAGGGCTTTCAGGAAACGCTCAGCGAGGCGCGCTCTGCGCTCCAGAGTCGCCCCCTTCTTCTCCTTGAGGCTGTAGTTCATCTGGAGCGCCGCGACGCGCAGCGTCTTTCTCGGGGGCGTATTCGAGAGATGAACCGACCACCCGATCGAGAGCCCGAGGAGCACGACGAGGCTGGCGACTCCCAGCCGCATGTCGCGCCAGGACCCGGTCGCGCGAAACAGGGCGACGGTCGCCGCGAAGACCATGACGCCGAACGAGAGTCCCGGAACGCCCGTCCAGGCCATGAGCGACGCGATAGGCCCCATCTCCCAGAAGGCGTGGCCCAAGCCCCAGGGAAAGAGAATCGGCCACAGCCACTCGATCGCCGCGTACAGGGCTCCAATCGCGAGGGGCTCCAGGGCGGCGCTCCGCTCGCTCGCCGCGCGGCGAGCGGGCTCACTCAGGGCGAGAAAGACCCCTGCCATGAGGCCATGCCAGAGGCCGAAGAGCACCAAAAGACCCACACCGGCGACCGTCGGTAGACCGCTCATCTCTCGGGCCGTGAAGACGATCCATCGAAAGATCACCACCTGATAGGTGAAGCCCATGAGCCAGCCGAAGATCAGTCGCTGCCTCCAGGTGGAGTCGCGCGCCAGGACAAGCAGGGGCGCCCAGGCGACGAGCACGGGGACCGCCCAACCGAAGGTCGGGAAGGCCAGGATAACGGCCAGGGCTCCAAAGAGGGCGGCGAGGATCCACTGCATGGAGAGCGATGCTAGCAGGGCGCGCGCCGCCTGGCATCCGGCCGCTCAATCGGGGCGATAGAGCCGCCCCGAAGGATCGGGCCAAGCACCCGCTAGAGGGTCGACATCGTTGACCGCGGCGACGCTCCTGTGCATAAGGGCGGCGTGCCTTGAATGGGAGGGACCCGTGGCCACGACGATTCGATCGATCCGAGACCTGGACCTGAAGGGCAGACGCGTCCTGATCCGCGTCGACTTCAACGTGCCCATCGACGCCGACGGCGTCGTGACCGATGACACGCGGATCCAAGCGGCGCTGCCTACGATCCGACACGCCATCGAGGCGGGAGCCCGGGTGATCCTGGCCAGCCATCGCGGCCGACCCAAGGGCGCCTACGATCCCAAGCTCTCGCTCGCGCCAGCCGGCGAGCGCCTGGCCGAGCTCCTCAACGTCGAGGTCCTCCTCCCCGAGGAGCCCGCCGGCGAGAGCGCGCGCAAGCTCGTCCTCGACGTCCGCGACGGCCAGGTAGTCCTCCTTGAGAACCTGCGCTTCGATCCCGGCGAGACCAAGGACGACATGGACCTGGCTCGCAAGCTCGCCGCCATGTGCGACGTCTACGTGAACGACGCCTTTGGAGCGGCCCATCGCGCCCACGCCAGCGTGAGCGCGCTGCCGAAGCTCGTCGCGGAGCGCGGAATGGGGCTGCTGCTGGAGCGCGAGCTCGACATCCTTGGCTCCCTGCTCAAGGCCCCCAGGGCTCCGTTCGTGGCCGTCGTCGGAGGCGCGAAGGTCTCCGACAAGATCGGCGTGATCGACGCTCTGATCACCCGGTGCGACCAGATCCTCATCGGCGGCGCGATGGCCTACACGCTGCTGGCCGCCCGGGATGTGAGCCTGGGACGGTCCCTGGTCGAGATGAACAAGATCGATATCGCGCGTCGCGCCCTCTTGAAGGCCGAGCAGCGCAAGGTCGAGCTGATCCTGCCGGTCGATCACGTGGTCGTCGATGAGATCGACGAGAGCGCCGAGCGGCGGGTCGCCACCAACGAGGACTTCCCGCCGAACGGAATCGCCGTCGACATCGGGCCCGCGACCCGTGAGATCTTCACGGCGAAGGTCCGTGAGGCCGCCACGGTGTTCTGGAACGGCCCCATGGGGATCTTCGAGATCGACGCCTTCGCCAAAGGAAGCATGGACGTCGCTCAGGCGGTCGCGCACACGAACGGTACGACGGTCGTGGGCGGCGGAGACTCGGTGGCCGCCCTTCGAAAGAGCGGCTTTGTTCCGTTCGTCGATCACGTATCGACGGGAGGCGGGGCTTCGTTGGAGTTGATCGAGGGCAAAGATCTGCCGGGCGTGGAGGCCCTGCGGGTCCGTGAACGAGAGCAGGTGGAGGTAGAGGAATGAGCCGCAAGCGTATCGTCGCTGGAAACTGGAAGATGAACACGACGCTGGAGGAGGCTCACGCCCTCGCCAGTGAGGTCGCGCGTGGCGCGGGCGAGGAGGTCGACCTCGTCCTGATCCCTCCGACCTGCTTCCTCGCCACGGTCCTCGACGCGACGGCCTCGAGCGCCGTGAGCGTCGGCGCTCAAAACATGCACCCTGCAGCCTCTGGCGCCTTCACGGGAGAGACGAGCGGCCCCATGCTCACGAGCCTTGGCGCTCAGTATGTGGTCTGCGGCCACTCCGAGCGACGGCATGTGTTCGGTGAGTCCAGCGCCTTCATCGGCGAGAAGGTCAGCGCGGCCCACGCGAACGGCCTGATCCCGATCCTCTGTGTCGGAGAGACCCTCGAGGACCGCGAGGCAGGCCGGACGGACGCCGTCGTGCTCGACCAGCTTGAGGCTGGACTTCAGGGCCTTGAGTCGAGCCAGATCCCCGGCACGGTCATCGCCTACGAACCGGTCTGGGCGATCGGGACCGGGCGCACAGCCAGCCCCGAGCAAGCCCAGGAGGTGCACGCCTCGATTCGCGCTCGTCTCGCCGAGCGATTCGGCGGTGAGATCGCCGGTCGAGTGCGGATCCAGTACGGGGGTTCGGTGAAGCCGGGCAACGCGGCCGAGCTCCTCGGCCAACCGGACATCGACGGGGCCCTCGTCGGGGGCGCCAGCCTGGTCGCCTCTTCTTTCCTGGCGATCGCAGACGCCTGATCAAGCACATCAACGCTATCTGGGAAAGCGCGACACGTACGCGAAGTACTCGGAAAGTGTTGACCGGCTCCACCGCTGTCTGATAGACGAGCCCGCCTTCCTCGCGAGTGTATCTCCATGCAGAGCGTAATCATCATCCTCTACGTCGCCGTGAGCCTCCTTCTGGTTCTGGTGATCATGCTGCAGCCCGGTAAGGGCTCCGGCCTCGGCGCCATCGGTGGCGGCGGAGGCGGGTCCATGTTTGGCGCACGAGGCGCCGTAGGCTTCCTCGGGAAGCTGACCGGCTGGCTGGCGGCGCTCTTTATGATCCTCGCGCTGACGATCGCGCGGATGTCGCTGGACACCGGAAGCATCACGCCGGTCGCTCAGAAGACACCGGCGGGCGAGTTTGGTGGAGCGGCCAGCTCCTCGAGCCTCGATGAGACCGCAGGGGCAGAGAAGCCCGCGACCGAGGTGAAGGCCGAAGAGGCCCCGAAGACGGAAGAGAAGGCTGCGCCCGCTGAGGCGAAGCCCGCTGAGGCCAAGCCTGCTGAGGCTCCTGAGGCCCCAGAAGCGGAGAAGCCGGCCGCCGAGTAGGCACCGGACCGATTGACAAGATGCGAGAGTGGCGGAATTGGTAGACGCGCTAGGTTGAGGGCCTAGTGGGCAGTAATGCCCGTGGGGGTTCAAGTCCCCCCTCTCGCACCACTTTTTTATCGGGATCTTCATTGCTTCGTAGCTCTCTCGTTCTCGTACTGTTTGGCGTGCTCTTCGGTTGCGCGACCCCGGAGTCCGTGGTCAGGACGGCCATCGAGGCGGCCGAGTCGGGCGATCACGCCACCTACGAGGCGTGCTTCACTGCCCGGTCACGGCCGATGATCCGAGCGGTCCGCAGCGCCCAGGAGCCGAGCCTCACGAGCGGGCTGGGCCGAGCGACCGAGCTCCACGAGCTCCCTGGAGGCGGGCTGATCTCGGGTCGGCGGGTCGTTCGAGCCACCGACGGTGAGCGTCAAATGCAGCTGGTGCTGCAGGGCGAGGCGGGCGCATGGCGCATCGACCTGATCGACACGGAGCGACGCGCTTCGAGCGCCGGGGCTCGCCCATGACTCGCCGTCGAATCGTGGTCCTGATCGGCCTCATCATGCTCACCCTCTCCGGCTGCACCAGCTCCCCGACCGACCGGGTTCGTGAAGCCTGGGACGCGCGCCAACGCGACGACGTCGAGGCCTATCTCAGCAGCTTCACCGATCGTTCTCAGGACTTGCTTCGCGGGATGATGAAGACCAGTGAGCGCACGAGAGGAGAGCTGGCCTACCTGGATCCAATCACGGATCTGCTGCCCTCCGGAGAGATCCTCTCCGAGCGCGTCGACGGCGAGCTCGGGTCGGTCATCGTCGCGTCCCCGCGCGGAGAGTACGAGGTCTTGTTCGTGCGAGAACGAGGCACCTGGGTTATCGATGCCTTGGCGCTCAACGACCTTTGGGCTCCGTTAAAGAAGGCGACACGATGAGACATTGGATCGGCCTGCTCCTTGCGCTCAGCCTCCTCGTCGGCTGCGGCAGGACGCCCTCGGAGGCGTACACCGACATGACGACCGCCGCGCAGATGGGCGACCGTGAAGGTTTCCTGAGCGGCTTCACGGAGCGAAGCCGAAACCTGGTCGGATCCCTGATCGGGCTCAGCGAGGCCTATGGACTCCTGGACTCCAACCCGTATGAGCTGCTGGTCTTCGACAGCATCGATGACGAGCAGATCGACGCCTCGGGCGACCGCGCGGTCCTTGAGGTGCGCCGCGGAGGCTCGACCCGAAAGATCCTCATGATTCGTGAGGACGGAGCCTGGAAGATCGACACCGAGGAGCTGGAGACCTTCTGGGATTCCGAGGGGCGCTAGGTCTGCACTTGGCGAGCGTGTGGGAATCTCCCATACTTTGGGGATGTCACTAGGTCCGCCCACCAAGCCACCGATCCCTGAACCGGTCACAAGTGAGCTCATGGAGAAGCACCGCCTGGCCGTGATCGGATCTCTGGCCGGTAAGATCGCTCACCACATGAACAACCCGCTCACTCTGATCCGCGCGAACGTGTCCGAGTTGACCCGCGCCATGGGCGAGACCTCCGATGTAGAGCGCCTCAGAGAGGAGCAGGCCGAGGTCCTTGAGGAGATTCAGGCTGGCGTGCAGGACCTCCTGCGGTACGTGGAGGCCGTCGGGACCTTCGCGCAGACCGATGGAGAGTTTGAGACGCTCGACCTGAACGACCTGGTGGACACGGCGCTCGCGGTGGCGTTCTCCAAGGTGCGCTACGCCGTGGACATCAGCGTGGAGCGACCGAACGGGACGGTCCCCATCTGGGGGTGCGCCCAGCAGCTCCTTGAGCTGATCGTCAGCGTCCTCCTGCACATCGACGCGCGACCCTCGGAGTTCGGCTCCTGCACCATCAACATCCACCGGATCGACAGCGGAGCGCTCCTGCGAATCGCCGACCGACGGCCCAGCGGGCCGATCGCCCACGTGCCCGATGGCAGCCATCACGACCAGTTTGATCCCGAGCTCGGCCTGGTCCTCGCCCATCACGTAGCCCTGGCCCATGACACCCGCCTGCGGGTCACCGAGCTCGACGACGGCGTCGTGGTCTATGAGGTCGCCCTTCACGGCCGATAGCAGGGCTCTCGAGCGCGCGTGCACGTTGGCGGCTTCCGCTGCCGCCTGATACAGTTCGGCACTTGATCGAGGGATAGGGGCTCACTGCTAATGAACGTTCGTCACCTGGCGCTCACCATCTTCGCGCTCATCCTCGGCGCCGCGCCCGCGGTCCTCGCCGGCGGTATGGAGGTCACTGAGAACGGCGCGCCGATCCTGGGCCGCTCCGGCGCGTTCACGGCCCGGGGCGATCACCCCATGGCGATCCACTACAACCCGGGGGCCCTGACCCGCCTCAAGGGAAGCCATTTCTATTTTGGGTCCAACCTCATCAACCTGGACTTCACCTTCACGCGGGCCGACCTGGAGGAGCAAGGGCTCCTGGCGCCCGATGGGCCCTACGCCTCGGCGACGGTGAAGAACGAGCCCCACACCTTTATCGGTCCGTCGTTCGCGGGCATGTATGGTGACGGCGCCTGGGCCATCGGTGGTGGGCTCTATGGTCCAGGGGCGGTGGGCAACCGATACTTCGATCCCGAGGGCCCTCAGCGCTTCATGCTCACCGAAGCCGAGACGCTCCTCGCCTACGCGACCGTCTCGGGCGCCATGCAGCTCAGCGATGCGTTCAGCGTCGGACTCTCGCTCCAGCTGGCCACCATGCCCAAGGCCAAGTTCGGGATCGACGTCGACGGCGGCATCAAGATCAGCGAAGCCATGCCCTCGTACCATGGTGAGAACGCTAACAGCGCCCCGGACGAGCCCAACCCCAACATCAGCCATACGGAGCTTGAGGTCATGGACCTCTCCGGTTTCACGGCCATCGCCGGGATCCACGCGGCGCTGTCTCCATCGTGGGAGGTCGGCCTGTCGAGTCGACTGCTTCCAGTCGAGATCGACGCCGCCGGGACCATGACCCTGTCCGCCGGAGAAGGTCTCCAGGAGGGCGTCGGTCTCCAGAGCCTCATGGACTCAGGGAAGGTCGCGGTGGTGACCTCCAACTGCGCCAGCTGGGAAGACGATTGCGCCGAGGACTACAGCGCCACGCTGAAGTTCACGCTCCCGCCCTGGGTGCGGCTCGGGGCGCGCTACATCGGCCGGGACGACGAGGGCGATGAGACCTTCGATGTCGAGGTGGATCTGGTCTATGAGCGCTGGAGTGTGCTCGACGAGTACCGCATTGGGTTTGAGGGCAAGCTCAAGGCCTTCAACCGCCTTGAGACGCTCGAGGACGTGGTGATCCCCAAGAACTGGAACGACACCTTCGCCATCCGCGTCGGCTCGAACTTCACGCC
>CALCNF010000765.1 GCA_937897815.1 uncultured Pseudomonadota bacterium
ATCGACATCCGCCGGTGACCGGCATCCACGACTCCGCAGGCCGGGCCTGCCGCGCTTCCCGTGCGCTAGAGGGTCTTCGCGTTCTGAGGTCAAAATGCTGGGTGCTTGAACGTCCCGCTGCGTGCTAGGCTTCGCGGCATGAGCCGCGCCGCCTTCACTCTAGTCGTTGCCCTCACGGTGCTCGCCGCATGCGGCGCCGAGGAGACCTCTGGTGTGGGCTCGAGCCCTGAGCCTGATGCGGCGTCAGCGACCTTCCCGGTCTCGGATACCGCGGCTCAGGATGCTCCCGACCCAGGTGAGGACAGCGCCACGAGCACGACACCGGATGTGAAGGACGCGGGCTTCTGTTACCCGGAGTGCTTCGCGAAGGCCTGCGGCGATGATGGATGTGGTGGCTCCTGTGGCGCATGCCCTGCGGGGACGGTGTGCGAGGCGGGCCTCTGCGAAGGGGAGCCCGATTGCGTTCCTGCGTGCGAGGGGCTGGCTTGTGGAGCCGATGGCTGCGGAGGGGCGTGCGGTTCGTGTGGTGAGGGCGCGACCTGCGAGGGGGGGCAGTGTGTGCCTGTGCAGACCTGTACCCCCGACTGCGCAGGGAAGGTGTGCGGGCCCGATGGGTGCGGCGGCTCTTGTGGAGGTTGCGGCGCTCCGTCGAGCTGCGTCGGCGGTCAGTGTGTCTGCGAGCCGGATTGCACCGGCAAGGCCTGCGGTGATGACGGTTGCGGCGGATCATGTGGCGGCTGCGTCTCGCCGGACGTGTGCACCGGCGGTGCGTGCGTGTGCGCGCCCGACTGCGAGGACAATCCCTGTGGTGATGACGGCTGCGGTGGGTCCTGCGGTCCCTGCGGCTGCGCGCAGCACAAGGTCTTTATCCGCGGGGCGACCCTGGGAGAGCCGAGCGACCTGCAGGTGTTCTTCATCACAGAGGAGTCTCCGACCTGGGACGAGATGAAGAGCAAGTGGGCGAGCTTTGACACCGGCGGAGCCTACGAGACCATCGAGGTGGCGGTCGGCACCAAGGCCAACTACAGCGGGACGATCACGGGTCTCAGAATCGATCCGCAGAACTCCGACGAGCCCTTCGGGATCGATGACGTGTGCGTCGGCTACACCCCCGATGACTGTCTTCTGCACTGGTCCTTCGACGGGGCGTCGGAGGTGACGAGCCCGTTCTTCGATTGGACGCTCGTGGGCATCGGAGAGCTTTGGACGGACGGTGAGCGATGGGGAGGGCAGGGGATCGCCGGTGATCCTCGCTTCCGCGTCTTCTTTGAACTCCCGTGTGCCCCATGAGGTGGAGGTGGCGGACGGCAATCACGACCTGCGTGGCCCTGGCGAGCCTCGCGGGTGCGTGCTCCGACGAGGAGGCGACGGACTCGAGCCTCGCGGGGACCACGGACGTGGTGCTCGCAGGCGATGGCGCTGTGGCCTCTTTGGACACCACGTCAGGAGACGGTCAGCCAACGAACGACGCCCTGGCGGGCGATGCCCAGGGAGACGACGGCGTCTCGGGGCTACCACCATGCCCCGCTCAGGGGTTCGGAAGCGTGACGTTGAGGTACTCTCACGGAGGAGAGAAGGTGCTCGTCTATGGCGATTCGGTCACCGTGGAGGGCGCTCACCTTGAGCCCAACGGCTGCCTGACCGGGCTGAGCCTGACCTGGCACCGCGAGGCAGGATGCGCCCTGGCTCTGGAGTTCTCTCCGTCTGCAGACGGGCTCTGGCAGCTCGCTGGTGCGAGCCTCGCGCCGGGGGACGACTGCGGCGTGGGTGGGGCTGGCGAAGGCTTGGTGACCCTGAGCGGCGCGCCTGAGCAGACCTCGTCCTCACCGCCGCCCCTTCGCTGCACGGTGCTCGGCGCGCCCATACTCGCCCACGGCAGCGTCTCGCTCCTGGACACCGCAGGGCAGGTGTCGGGGGTCACGCTGGAGCTCGACTCTCTTGGCTTCGAAGGCATGCTCTTGTCCAAGGCGGTGTATGAGGGGACGTGCGGCAGCTCGTATGTCCCGTGCCTGGAGCAGGAGTGTGGTTCGGACCCTGTGCTGGGCAGCCCCTGCGGCGTCTGCGGGCGAAGCGCGATCTGCGAGGCCGGGGTCTGTGTCGAGGTCGAGCCCGTGATCGCGCTCTGTCAGCGCGTGCTCGACGACCGCGCGGACCTCTCCGAGGGGGCTTGGGACGGTTCGACCGCCACCTGCGAGGCCGGGACGATGGCGCTCGATTGGCAGGAGCGCGCCCTGAAGTCTACGAACCTCTATCGATGGCTGGCTGGACAGCCGCCCCTGGCGCTCGTCACCACCGCGGGCGAGGCCATGCAGAGCTGCGCCGTCATGATGCACGCCGCCAGCAGCCTGAGCCACAACCCAGCGGAGAGCTGGCCCTGCTACACGGAGGGAGGCGCGACCGCGGCGGGCGGGAGCAACCTCGCGCCGGTTCCGGCCGTGGAGGCCATCGATCTCTATATGGCCGATCCCGGCAACGAGACGACCATCGGACATCGTCGCTGGATCCTGTCGGACTGGATCGACTCCACGGCCTTTGGCTCGACGAGCGACAGCTCGTGCATGAAGGTCGTGCAGGGATTCGGTGGCCCCACCCCCTGGATCGCCTGGCCTCCTCCCGGATTTTATCCCATGGAGGTTCACAACGTGGCCTATCAGACCATCGATCAGACCGGCTGGACGATTCAGACCAACAGCGTCTCTCTCACCGACGTGACAGCCACGGTGACCGAGAACGGGTCCGGGCGGCCCGTCGAGACCGTGGTCCTCGGTGGGAATTATGGGTCGAAAGGCGCCATCAAGATCACGCCCCAGGGATGGGGGATTGTGCCTGGCGCTTACTACACCGTGAGCGCCACGACCGCTTCGGACACCATTGAGTACAGCTTCCAGGCGGTCGACTGCTCGGCCACCCTGAACCCGTAGACGCTGGCGCGCTGAACGCGGTGTTCGGCGCGCGGCCGGCTCCCATCTGCTCCGCGGGCCTGGTTTGCTGCTTGCGCGACCAAACGGTTAGGCTAGCGACCTGTTCACGGTATTGGGTTCGAGCGCGCGTGAGGCGTGCGCGAGGTTGGGGAACATGAGAAGTCTCTCGATTGCGTTGGTGCTGGCGTTGGCTTTGACGGGCTGCCAGGGGGCGACTGAGGAGGGCGATGGGGCTTCTCTGGATGTCACCGGCGGTGACACGCAGTTCGCAGCGACGGGCGCGCCCAAGGTGACCATCACGAGTCCCGAGTCGGGGCTCATCGTGCAGTCGGGTGACACGCTGACGCTCACGGCGACGGTGTTTGATGATCGTGATGACTCGGAGGCGCTCACCTTGGTGGTGTCCTCGAACCTCCAGGGGGACGTGACCTACCCGGAGGCGAAGGCCTCGGGCCTGGTGAGCGCGGATGTCGTTCTGACCCTGGGCGGCGATCACGAGGTGACGCTCCTGGCCACAGACAGCGACGGAAACAAGAGCTCGGATAGCGTGTCTGTGACCGTGAACGTCCTGCCGGGTGCGCCGGTAGTCGAGGTCACGCCTGAGACGCCTACCACCGCGGATGACCTGGTCGTGGAGGTGGTCGAAGACTCTGCGGATCCGAATCGAGAGTCGAGCGAGCTGACCTATCGATACCGCTGGCTTCGAGACGGAGAGAGCGTCGAGGATCAAACAGGGCCCGTGGTGTCCTCGGATGCGACAAAGAAGGGCGAGGCGTGGCAGGTCTACGTCGCTGGGTTTGATGGGTTTGATTACGGGGAAGAGGGCGGCGCCCTCGCCGTGATCGCCAACAGCGCTCCCGTGTGTGAGAAGTCCTCGCTCCTGCCGTCGACAGGCACGGCGGACACGGCGTTCACCTGCAGCTGCATCGAGCGGGAGGACGCGGACTCGGAAGACCCGATTCAAGACACCTGCGTATTCTACGATGAGGACGTGCTCGTCGCGGAGCTTGAGGCGGGGGAGGGCGGCTGTGTGCTCGACCCGTCTGAGGTGGAGCGCGGCATGAACCTGCTGTGTCATTACATCCCGGGGGACGGCGAGGCGACGGGCGAGGCGGCGATCAGCCCGACGG
>CALCNF010000766.1 GCA_937897815.1 uncultured Pseudomonadota bacterium
CCGCCGACGCCGAGGACATCGAGGTCGCCATCGTTCTCAACAAGATTGACCTGGGGGGGGTCGAGGCCTCGCGCGAGGCCCTCGCTCCCTACGTCGATCTCGGGGTGCCGGTGCTGGAGACCAGCAGTCACGCCGAACTGGGGCTCGAGCGTGTCTCCGCGCTCACCGCTCGGGGGATGAGCGTGTTTGCCGGTCACTCGGGCGTCGGGAAGTCTTCGCTCCTCAACGCGCTCTTCCCGGGCATTGAGCTGAAGACCGCCGACGTGAACGCCCAGACGAGTAAGGGTCGTCACACGACATCGGTGACCACCTGCCATACGGCGGGTGAGCCCTGGCCGAAGGGCGCGATGGTCGTGGACACGCCTGGCGTGCGCTCGTTTGGGCTCTATGGTTTCGAGTTGACCCAGATCGCGCACGGATTCAGAGAGTTCCGTGAGCTGGCGGTCGACTGTAAGTTCCGGGATTGTCTGCATGAAACCGAGCCGGGTTGCTGCGTCAGGAACGCGGTGGAGTCCGGAGCGCTACACGCGGGCCGATATGAGAGCTATCTTGGTATCGTGGAGTCCGTGAGGCGTGGAGAGGGCTGAGGATTTGGAATCGTTGGATCACATTGAGCATCAGGCGTTTCGGCTTCGGCCTCGGCGCACCACGATCCGCGACCTCCATGGGCCCTGGCTCGAGGCTGGGCCTTGTTGGCCCGACCCCTACCGTCATCCCATCGGCTCGCCGGGGATGGTCAACTCACTCAGCGCGCCCGTCCTGGGAGCGCCCACGGAGCGCTGGGAGCACGGTTCGCTCGTCGAGGTAGCCTCCGTGGAGCGACTCGAGGAGCTCCGAGAGCGCTGGGGCGCGCGCAGGACGCGCGACGCTGTCGTGGGGCAGGTCGAGGCGCTGGACCTCCGTGATTCGGATCGAGAGGCGATGGCGCGGTTCTGCAAACGGGGTTGGCTGCGGACCCTGGTTCACGCCTTCGAGCATGTGGGGGCGAAGGCGACTCACGTGGGCCTGGACGCCGATCGTCTGAGGCAGGCGGGGACCCTCGGCGTCGCCATCCAGGAGTGCCGACGCAGGCCGCGACTCGCGGTGCTGGAGGATCTGCTGTCCTCCAGAGGGGGAGACGCCCCTGGCCTGTTCGCTGAGCTGGACCGACTCGAGCAGACCTTTGACGAGGACCTGGGCGACTCATGGCTCCTGGGTCGACTCCCGGATCACTGCGCGAGCCTGCGGCCCATGCGCAACCTCGCGCGCCTGGCCGACCGAAACGGAGTGCTGCTGCGCGATGTGAACTGGCAGGAGTTCGAGGGAGAGAACACGTACGCTCCCGAGTGTCCGGTCCTCGCCATCGAGCCCAGGATCTATGGCGGGGGCGTCGAGCACGACATCACCCACTCGCTTGAACCCGTCTTCTGGACCCGTGACCGGCTCTCCTTCGAGGTCGCGAACAACGGGATCGAGGGGGATGGCCAGGCCATGAACAACCTGATCCTGGCGAGCCGCTATTCAGGGCCGATCTACGAGGGATTCGCGGGCTGGCCTGGAGCCAAGCTCTTCGAGTGGCTGGAGCGCGCCTTCCAGGTGGCGACCTTCCCCCAGATGTTCGGAGCGCTGCGCACCTTCACCATCGTGCTCCATAAGTCCTTCACTGGAGACCCGGTCGAGAAGCTCCGAGAGTTGGCTCCCGACGTTCAGGATGGCCCGCACTTGCAGGACCTGCTGGCGTTCTTTCCCGAGTACGTGCAGCACGACCACGATTTTCTAGGCGTCCTGCACGCTCGCTACGTGACAGCCTTCTATGACCGCTGGCGCGAGGAGATCGGCGCGCGGCTCACTTACGATCTGGAGCGTCACGTCCAGACGGCTGACGACTTCCTCTGGGAGCACCAGGATGTGGACCTGAGGACCTGGTGGCACCCGCTGATCGGTGATGTGGGCAACGCCAGGGCGCGGTGCAGACAGCTCTGGAGCCGAGCCCTGGAGTTGTGGCACCTGGTTGACGCTCACCCCGAGCTGGAGGCGCACACCGTGGCGCTATCAGCCTGTCTCGAGACTTGCGCAACGCTGCTGCGCGGACTGGATGAGGCGGCCGAGGGCCTCGAAGCCCTGGCCCAGGAGGTCCCGCCTGCGGAGCGCGACGCTTCGGCTCTCGAGCTCATCGCGCGCGACGTCGAGGGGATCCGAGAGCGCCTGGAGGCGCTCGCCCGTTCTGTATCCGTGGAAGCGCAGGCTCTGCGGGGACCCGCCTCGGATCTCCCTACGCCGGTCTCGATCCCACGAGACTTCCAGGACAGCTACAGCGACCTGTTCAGAGGGGTCTATTACAGTCCCGCGATTCACGAGGGGACGGATCTGCAGCCCTCAGGAATCTCCCTCGACGGGGCCCGACTCCAGGTCTCCCGCTGAGTCGTCCGCGTCCGGGGCCGCCGGGATCGGTGGCCCCGACCCGTCGCTGCCCTCGAAGGCGATCTGCTCGCTCTTCTGGAGAAAGCGAAAGATATTTCCGTTCGGGTCTCTGACGTCGAAGAACGCGCCCCACCAGCCGGCTTCGATGGCGCCGACCACCTCTTCATGGCGTTTCGCCATGACATTGCGGATGCCCATGGCGTCCGGAACCTCGATGACGATCATCGCTGAGCCCAGCTTCTCGGTGGGCATGGACGGTAGGCCGCTCGCCGTGGACACAGCGATGTTCGACGAACCGTAAGAGAAGGCGGAGAACTGTCCTTGCAGATCGGGAGGAGATGCCCCCTCTTCAAAGCCAAGGACCTCCAGGTAGAAGGGGCGAACCTCGTCGAGGTCGCTCACCTGAATCACCGGCATCACCTTGTCCTGCATCGCTCAAGCCCCCGTGGGTGTGGTCTACGGCTGGAAGCCTACTTCACCGCGCCCGGCATGTCAGCGGCTGGACTGGGTACGCACGGTCACCGGGCGCTCTGTGGACACTGTTTCCTCCCGTGCCGTACACTGTGAGGCGCACAGTACGTGGGGACGGGTACAGGCGAACCAACGAGCAGGAACAGCGTGAACGCCAGTCAGATACCCGAAGACGTCGATGTGGTTGTGATCGGAGCCGGCCCGGCTGGGTCGACCCTGGCCGCTCTCCTCGCCAAGTACCGACCTGAGACCCGGGTTCTCGTCGTGGAGCGGGAGTCCTTCCCCCGCCACAAGATCGGCGAAGGCCTGATCGTGGACATCAACCGGGTGCTCGCCGACATGGGCGCGCTTGAGGCTGTGGAGAAGGCCGAGTTTCCGCTGAAACACGGCTCGACCTTCCTCTGGGGCGCTGAGCGGTCCTCCACCACGTTCTTGTTTCGTGAGGCGATGGCGGTGCGCGAGGGTGAGCGGGACTACCCCATGGAGTACACCTGGCACGTCGATCGGCCGACCTACGATCAGATTCTCGCGGACTGCGCGGCGGATCACGGGGCGGCTTTCGCGTTCGAGTGGTCCGTGACCGAGCTGCTCGAGGAGGGTGGCAGGGCCAGCGGCG